>NZ_LZKH01000195.1:0-38130 GCF_001672745.1 Mycobacterium sp. E1386 | reverse complement strand
CCTCGAATTCGGAGCCGGAGGAGACCAGTGTGCGGTTCATGCGGTCACCGTACGACGGCCGGCGCCGCCCCGCGACGGGTTTTCCGTTCGGATTCAGACCCGTTGCGCGACAGGGACGTTCGGCGGTTACTAGTCGAGGTAGTCGCGCAACACCTGGGAACGGCTGGGGTGGCGCAGCTTTGACATCGTCTTGGACTCGATCTGACGGATGCGCTCGCGGGTGACGCCGTAGACCTGGCCGATCTCGTCGAGGGTGCGGGGCTGGCCGTCGGTGAGGCCGAAGCGCAGCCGTACTACGCCGGCTTCGCGCTCCGACAGCGTCTCCAGCACCGACTGCAACTGGTCTTGCAGCAGGGTGAACGACACCGCGTCGACGGCCACCACGGCCTCGCTGTCCTCGATGAAGTCACCCAGCTGGCTGTCGCCCTCGTCGCCGATGGTCTGGTCCAGCGAGATCGGCTCACGGGCGTATTGCTGGATCTCCAGCACCTTTTCGGGCGTGATGTCCATTTCCTTGGCCAGCTCTTCGGGCGTGGGCTCGCGGCCCAGGTCCTGCAACAGCTCGCGCTGGATGCGGCCCAGCTTGTTGATCACCTCGACCATGTGCACCGGGATGCGGATGGTGCGGGCCTGATCGGCCATGGCGCGGGTGATGGCCTGCCGGATCCACCACGTCGCGTAGGTGGAGAACTTGTAGCCCTTGGTGTAGTCGAACTTCTCGACCGCGCGGATCAGGCCCAGGTTGCCTTCCTGAATGAGGTCGAGGAACGCCATCCCGCGGCCGGTGTACCGCTTGGCCAGCGACACCACGAGGCGCAGGTTGGCTTCCAGCAGATGATTTTTCGCGCGGTCCCCATCGCGGCAGATCCACATCATGTCGCGGCGCTGAGCGGCGGGCAGCTTGTCGCCGCGCTCGGCCATCTCGGCCATCAGCTGCGTGGCGTACAGGCCGGCTTCGATCCGCTTCGCCAGCTCGACCTCTTCCTCGGCGTTGAGCAGCGCCACCTTGCCGATCTGCTTGAGGTACGCGCGAACCGAGTCCGCGGATGCGGTGAGTTCGGCGTCCTTGCGTGCCTGGCGCAGCGCCTCGGACTCGTCTTCGTCCCAGACGAAATCGCCGGAGGCCTTGTCCTTTTCGGAGGGCTCGGCGATCTCTTCGTCGTCATCGGCGGGAGCCGCCGCGGCGGCGGCGGCCGGGGCGGCCGCCTCCTCCTCGCTGTCATCGGGTGGGTCGACGTCGGCGTCCTCGGTGTCGACGTCTGCCGCCGCCACGTCGTCGTCCTCCAGGTCGTCCAGGCTCAGGTCGGCGGCGTCGATCTCGAGGTCTTCGCCGGGCTCGGCGTCGAGCTCCGCGTCGTCGAGGTCCTCGACGGCCTCCAGCTCGACGTCGGAATCGGCCGGCGCGCCCTTGGCCGCTTTGGTCCCGCGGCCCGAAGGCGCCTTGGCGGCGCGGGTCTTCTTCGTGTCGGCAGCGGCCCCGTCCTCGGCCGCGCGTGCCGGCGCCTTGGCTGCGCGCTTCGCGGGCGCGGAGCCATGAGCGGCCTTGGCCGCCGATCGCTTAGCGGGGGACGACGGAGACTTCGTGGCGGTCCGTTTCACCGGCGCTTCGGTTGCCGGGCTTGCCTTGGTCGCTGCCACTTACACCCCTTCGTTTGGACTCACCTTCGGTGGGTATTGGGCATGGTTAACCGAAAGTGTCTGCTATGTCGATGTCGGCGTTGGATCAGCGTGGGTCTTTGCACGCTATCGTTCGGGCGGTCGCCGATGACCATTGTAACGACAGTGAGCGGTCCAACGGCTCTGCCGGGCGAAAATCAGTGCGTCACGTCGGAGGTGGAGGCCATGGCCGCGCCGACGATCCCGGCGGTGTTGAGCAGCGCCGCGGCCACCACCGGGGTGCGATTTTCCAGCAGCGGTAGCCACTTGTCGGCCTTGCGGCTGATGCCGCCACCGGCGATGAACAGGTCCGGCCACACCGCGTTCTCGATGGCCACCAGCACCCGGGTGACCTGCTTGGTCCACTTTTCGTAGCTCCACCCGTTCTTCTCTTTGACCGACGACGCCGCGCGCTGCTCGGCTTCTTTGCCGCCGACCTCGAGATGCCCGAACTCGGTGTTGGGTATCAGGACGCCGTTGTGGATCACCGCGGAGCCGATTCCGGTGCCGAACGTCAGCAACACGACCAGACCGGACTGATTTCTGCCCGCGCCGTAATGCTCCTCGGCCAGCCCCGCGGCATCGGCGTCGTTGAGCACCGTGACGTCCTGGCCGTCCAACTCCGCGCTGATGATGTCGCGCGCGTTGCTGCCGATCCACGATTTGTCGACGTTGGCAGCCGTCTGGACGACACCATGGGTGACCACCCCGGGATAGGTCACCCCGAGCGGGCCGGTCCAGCCGAACGCGTTGACCACCTCGGCGATGGTCTTGGCAACCGCCGGCGGCGTTGCCGGCTGCGGGGTCAACAGCTTGATCCGCTCGCCGATGAGCTGCCCGGTGTCCATGTCGACGATGCCGCCCTTGATGCCGCTGCCGCCGACGTCGATGCCGAATCCCCGACGCTGTGGGGTCCCGACGGCGGTGCCGGTGCCGGGCGTATCCGTGGTCGAGTCGGTGCTGGTCATCGAAGCTCCTGGACGTGGCTGAGGCTGTCCGCCCACCTTAGCCCGGTGGCGGTGCGCCGACGGGGCATCTGCGGGGCCGTGCCGCCTGTGATGCGATAGACCGGTGACCCGAGGAGATGACGAGCCCGCCCGGTTGCGCACGGTGGCCGAATCACTGGCCACCGAGGCCGCCGCGTTCGTGCGGCGGCGCCGCGCCGAGGTATTCGGCGCGTCCGCGGCGGGCTCGAAACATTCGGGCACCGGCGCGGTCCGGTCGAAGAGCACCCCCACCGATCCGGTGACCGTCGTCGACACGGAGACCGAACGCCTGTTGCGGGACCGGCTGGCCGAATTACGGCCCGGCGACCCGATTCTCGGCGAGGAGGGCGGCGGCCCGGCCGACCCGGCCGGTGCCCCCGCGGGCGCGGTCACTTGGGTCCTCGATCCCATCGACGGCACGGTGAACTTCGTCTACGGCATCCCGGCGTACGCGGTGTCGGTCGGCGTGCAAGTCGAGGGCATGTCGGTGGCGGGCGCGGTCGCCGACGTCGTCGCGGGCCGGGTGTACTCGGCCGCCATCGGTCTGGGCGCGCATGTCGTCGACGATCAGGGGGTGCGGCCGCTGCGGTGCGCCACGGTCGACGATTTGTCGATGGCGCTGCTGGGCACGGGCTTCGGGTACTCGCGGCAGCGGCGGGCGACGCAGGCGGCGCTGTTGGCGCGGCTGCTGCCCGTGGTCCGCGACGTCCGCCGGATCGGTTCGGCGGCACTGGATCTGTGCATGGTCGCGGCGGGCCGGCTCGACGCGTTCTACGAGCACGGCCTGCAGCCGTGGGATTGCGCCGCCGGTGCGCTGATCGCGGCCGAGGCGGGGGCGCGGGTTTCCTTGCCCGCGAACGACATTGAAGGCGCCGGGCTGGTGTTGGCCGCCGCGCCGGGAATCGCCGACGCGCTGCTGGCCGCCCTGGACGAAATCGACGGCCTGGACCCGATCCTCGATTGAGGCCGCGCTCAGCAGCTGCTGGCGTGAATCTTCGTGAGCAGCGCGGGGTCTGACGGCTCGGTGGCGCCGGGGCGCAGCGTGGCCAGCACGGCATCGATGTCGTCGTTGTGGGCCAGGGCGGTGAAGTCCGTACCCAACGCCAGGTCGACTGAGTCGTCGGCGCGACTGTCGTTGAACAACTCCATGCACGGCGCCACCAACCAGACCGCCGCCGCGGTAGCCTGCCCGGCCGTACCGAAGCGGATCTGGCCCTGGCAGGTCAGCCGCGTGCCGGCATACAGGGGATCGTTAGCGGCCGTCGGCTGGGCAAACCCGAGGTCCTTCAGGGCGCCTGAGACGTCACCGGCCTGCCCGCCCCGCCCGCTGGCGTTGAGCACGCGGACCTTGGTGTCGCTGAGTTTGGCGGGTGTGACGTCCATCATCGCGCTTCGCGACACCTGCTCACCAAGCTGCGCCGGCGCCCCCGATCCGGCCCCTTTCGGCGGCGGGTTGCACACCGCGACCTCGTGCACCTTCGCCGGCCGGGTCAGCGCGATCGTCCACACCACGGCCGTCACCACCACGAGGAAAACGACCACGACGATGGCGGGGCGGGGATTGCGTCGCCGGAAGGGCCGACCGTGCTTGTCGAAAGCGGTACCCTCGGTGATTTGTGCGACCACAGGTGCACTCTAGTCGCACCCTAAACGCACTGTTCAAAGGCGAACGCAAGGGCCAAGATGGGTGTGTGACGTAAATCACACATAACCGGACCGCTATCCGGGCACGAATCATTTGGTGGATGCGTTCGACGCTGGTACAAAGCGATGCCTGATAAACGAGGCATGAAGAGGCAACAGGGCAGGGGAAACAGATATGCCTACCGACTACGACGCTCCACGGCGCACCGAGACCGACGATGTCTCGGAAGATTCGCTGGAGGAGCTCAAAGCCCGACGCAACGAGGCGGCCTCGGCCGTGGTGGACGTCGACGAATCCGAAACCGCTGAGTCTTTCGAGCTGCCCGGCGCCGACCTGTCCGGGGAAGAGTTGTCGGTGCGCGTCATTCCGAAGCAGGCCGACGAGTTCACCTGCTCGAGCTGTTTTTTGGTGCAACACCGCAGCCGGCTGGCCAGCGAGAAGAACGGCCTGATGATCTGTACCGACTGCGCGGCCTGAGCGGGTTTCGGGATCAGCTGCGCAATGCCGACAGCACCCGCTCGGGGTGGCGGCAACTCACCAGCCAGTACGGCGTCGGGTCGTCCGGGTCGTCGAGGACGACCAGGATCATCGGCCCGATCCACGCCCGATGCAACACGTAAGCCGCCGGGTCGAGTTGGCGGCCCAGGGCCGCGGATTTGGCCGACGGGGCGACCGCGGCGGATCGGGCGATCACGGTGACCGGCAGATGCGCCTCGCCGGCCCACAATTCGACCCCACCCGGCACGTTCGGGTCGGCGGTCACCCGGATCTCGACCCGGCCCAGCCACAACAGGCCTCCGGCCGCCACCGCGAAAAGCGTTGCGTACGGCAGCCAGGAAGGCCGGGGGGCGACGCCCATGTTGACTTCGAAGGCGATCAGCCCCGCCAGCCCTAAGGCGAGCGGCCACCACCACCATGGCACCCACAGTCGTTCGCGATATCGCACACTGTGCGGCGCGACGCGCGTACCGGACACGCAGTCAAGGGTAATCTGTGGCCCCGTGTCGACCAGTCTCGCCATCGTCCGTCTTGATCCCGGGCTTCCACTGCCCACGCGCGCTCACCAAGGCGACGCCGGCGTGGACCTCTACAGCGCGGAAGATCTCAAGCTGGAACCCGGGCGACGCGCCCTGGTCCGCACGGGCGTGGCCGTCGCGATCCCGTTCGGGATGGTCGGGTTGGTGCACCCGCGTTCGGGATTGGCGTCGCGCGTGGGGCTTTCGATCGTCAACAGTCCGGGGACCATCGACGCGGGCTATCGCGGCGAGATCAAGGTCGCGCTGATCAACCTCGATCCCGCGAAGCCCATCGTGGTGCACCGTGGCGACCGCATCGCCCAGCTGCTCGTGCAGCGGGTCGAACTGGTCGAGCTGGTCGAGGTGTCGTCGTTCGACGAGGCCGGGCTGGCCGACACATCCCGTGGCGACGGTGGCCACGGTTCCTCCGGCGGACATGCGAGTTTGTGATGGCACTTAACAGAAGCAATGACGACCGCGACGAGCCGGTCGACGCGGCACCCGCCGCCGACCCGATCGACGAGGAGTTCGACGAAGAACTCGAGGGCCCGTTCGACATCGACGATTTCGAGGACCCGTCGGTCGCCGAGGTAGCGCGCCTGGACCTCGGCTCGGTGCTCATTCCGATGCCGGAGGCGGGCCAGCTGCAGGTCGAACTGACCGAGACCGGCGTTCCCAGCGCCGTGTGGGTCGTCACGCCCAACGGCCGCTTCACCATCGCGGCCTACGCGGCACCGAAGACGGGCGGCCTGTGGCGTGAAGTGGCCGGCGAACTCGCGGATTCGCTGCGCAAGGACTCGGCCAAAGTCAGCATCAAGGACGGCCCCTGGGGCCGCGAGGTGGTCGGCTCCGCCTCCGGTGCGGTGCGCTTCATCGGGGTCGACGGCTACCGCTGGATGATCCGCTGCGTGATCAACGGCCCCCACGAGACCATGGAAGCCCTCGAGCAGGAGGCGCGGGCGGCGTTGGCGGACACCGTGGTTCGCCGCGGTGACACACCGCTTCCGGTGCGCACGCCGTTGACCGTGCAGCTGCCCGAGCCGATGGCGCAGCAATTGCGGGAAGCCGCGGCCGCCCAGCAGGCCGAGGCGCAACAGGCCCAGCAACAAGACGACGCGCAGGAGGGGGCCAACCAGCCGGCGGCCCGCCGCAGCGTCGACGGCTCGGCCATGCAGCAGCTGCGCACCACCACCGGCGGCTGAACCGAAACCGCTAGCTCAGCTCGGCGAGAGCGGCCAGGCACGCCGCGCCCAACGCGGCGGGGTCCGAGCCGATATGGTCGAGCGTGACCGTCCGCAGCGCCGCCCGCGGCGCGGCCTCAACCCATTCCACACCGACCTGCAGTGGGTGGATGGGATCGTCGACGGCGGACGCGACAGCCAGTGGCACGGCCAGCCGGGCCAGCTCGGCGTGGTTGGGTGCCACGTGGCCGGCGGCTTCGTCCATGGCGTCGGGCAGTTGTGGCCACTGGGCGCGCCACGAGCGCGCCAGCTCGTCGGCCAGCCACGGCGGGCTGGACGCCCGCATCTGGTTGGTCGTCGCCTCCAGTCCGTCAGCGCGGAGCTGCGCTGCCGTATGCCGCGCCGCAAGGGCCGCGGGCGCCGTTTCGGGTTCCCCGGCCCAGGCCGGCAGCGCGGCCAGGACGGCGACCGTCCGGGCCGGGTGCGCCAGTGCCCAGGCGACCGCGACCGCCGCGCCGATCGAGACGCCGCCGACGGCTATCGGGCCCGTGCGCGCGGCGGCGTCCAACGCGGACACGTAGCCGTCGATCAGCCGATCCGGGTTGGGCGGCGGGGTCACCAGAACGGCGCCGGCCTCGCGCAGTGGGCCCGAAAACGCCCGGCGAACGTAGTCGTCGTCGGACCCCGTGCCGGGCAGCAAGACGGTCGTCACACCCCGCAGATCGACAGCCATCCCCTGATATTGCCCCGGCGTTCATCTGCGCCCAACATCGGTGTTTGAGTCGGTTGGCGCGTGGGAACCAACAGGTCTACGGTGTCCGTTGGCATAAATGGAAGCGCCAAGGCTTATCGGCATTGTCAGGAGGGGCCATGGGGGCCCAAGGATATCTGCGCCGGCTCACCCGCCGCTTGACGGAGGCACCGGAGCAACGCGACTCGGAGGAGTTGTCCGACGAGGTCGCACTTACCGGCGCGCAACGAGTCATCGACTGCGAGCGCGGCCAAGAGGTCACGATGGTCGGCACGCTGCGAAGCGTGGAATGTAACGGCAAGGCCTGTGCGGGCGGTGTCCGCGCCGAGCTGTTCGACGGCACCGACACCGTCACTTTGGTCTGGTTGGGGCAGCGCCGGATACCCGGCATCGACTCGGGCCGCAAGCTGCGGGTGCGCGGCCGGCTGGGCAAGCTGGAGAACGGAACCAAGGCCATCTACAACCCGCACTACGAAATTCAGCGGTGACCCAACCCGACGATTTGGGGTCGAGTTCGGGACCCCACGAGTCGGGCGCTGCTGAGCGCGCGACCGTCAACCGCGTCACGGCCGAACGTCTACTGCGCCAGGCGGGCGGGGTCAGCGGCGTCATCTATTCATCGCTGCCCGTTGTGATCTTCGTCATTGCGTCGAGCCTGTCAGGCTTGTTGGCGGCCATCGTCTCCGCGTTGAGCGCGGCCGCGCTGGTCTTGGTGTGGCGCCTGATCCGTCGCGATTCAGTACAGCCGGCCCTCTCGGGATTTTTCGGCGTGGCGATCTGCGCGCTCATCGCCTACATCGTGGGGGAGTCCAAGGGCTACTTCCTGCTGGGCATTTGGATGTCGCTGGTGTGGGCGGTGGTCGTCGCGGCGTCGGTCGTCATGCGGCGGCCGCTGGTCGGCTACGTGTGGACCTGGGCCACCGGGCGGGGCCACGGCTGGCGCGATGTTCCGCGCGCCGTCCACGCGTTCGACCTCGCCTCGGTCTGCTGGGTGCTGGTGTTCGCCGCGCGGTTCGTGGTCCAGGGTCTGCTCTACAACGCCGACCAGACCGGCTGGCTGGCCGTCGCGCGCATCGCGATGGGGTGGCCGCTGACCGTGGCGGCCGCGCTCGCGACGTACCTGGCGATCAAGTCCGCGCAGCGTTCCATGCTCGCGGTCGGCGACTAGCCGTCGAGCGGCGGGCCGTCCGGCAGCAGGAGCTTGCGCAGGTCCTCTTCGACCTCGGCGACCGCGACGAAGAGCAGTTCGTCGCCGCCCTCCAGCGGCTCGTCCGCCTCGGGCACGATGACCCGCGGACCGCGCAGGATCGTGACCAGCGAGGCGTCCCGGGGCAGTTGCAGGCGGCGCACCGGCTTGCCGCCCCAGGGCGTGTCGTCGGGCAGGGTGATCTCGACGAGGTTGGCCTGCCCGCGGCGGAATTCCATGAGCCGCACCAGATCACCGACCGCGACGGCCTCTTCGATGAGCGAGGCGAGCATGCGCGGCGTGGACACCGCCACGTCCACGCCCCAGGCGTCGGTGAACAGCCACTCGTTGCGGGGATCGTTGACCCGGGCCACGACCCGGGGCACCGCGAACTCGGTCTTGGCCAGCAGGCTGAGCACGACGTTGGCCTTGTCGTCGCCGGTCGCGGCGACCACCACGTCGAAGTCCTGCAGATGCACCGATTCCAGCAGGCTCAGCTCGCAGGCGTCGCCGAGCCGCCAGTGCGCGGCGGGGATGGCGTCGACGTCGACGTGATCGGGGTTGCGCTCGATGAGCGTCACGTCGTGGCCGTTGCCGATGAGTTCGCGACTGACGGAGCGGCCGACCGCGCCGGCCCCGGCGACAGCTACCTTCATGTTCGCCGCTCCTTAACCGAGGTCTTCACTGGGGGGCATGGCCGCGATGGCGATCGCCTCGGCGGCGCGCCCGGAGATCGCGGCGACGTAGACCTGATCGCCGGCCTGGATGACGGATTTCGGTTCCGGCAATACGCCTGCACCGAACCGGATCAGGAACGCCACGCGGGCGCCGGTGGCCTGCTCGAGATCGGTGACGCGCTGCCCGATCCACTCCTCGTGCAGGACGACCTCGGCGACAACCACCGTGCCGGTCGGGTCCCGCCATTTCGCGGTCTCGGTGTCGCGCAGCAGCGCGTTCAGCAGGCGATCGGTGGTCCAGGGCACGGTGGCGATGGTGGGGATGCCGAGGCGTTCGTAGACCTCGGCCCGCTTGGCGTCGTAGATGCGGGCGACGACGCGCTTGACGCCGAAGGTCTCCCGGGCCAGCCGCGCCGAGATGATGTTCGAGTTATCCCCGGACGACACGGCGGCGAACGCGTCCGCCTCCTCGATGCCGGCCCGCAGCAATACGTCCCGGTCGAACCCCTGCCCCAACACCCGCTCCCCGGCGTACTCGGGGCTGAGCCGGTTGAACGCGGTGCTGTCGCGGTCGATGACCGCGACGTCGTGGCCGATCCGCGATAGCCCGTCGGCCACGGAGGAACCGACGCGGCCACAGCCCATCACCACTACTCGCACTTTCCGATCCTCTCGGCCGCGTCCTGCGCCCCGATCGGCAACCCACGTCGGCCAGCCGATTTCGGGTCGGCAAACATTCTCGCCTACGAAGCTACCGCCAAACCCTTGTGGGCTTACTCTTGGCTCTCGTGTCCAAACTTTCAACCGCAGCGCGTCGGTTGCTAATTGGCCGGCCGTTTCGCAGCGACCGGCTGAGTCACACCCTGCTGCCCAAGCGGATCGCCTTGCCGGTGTTCGCCTCCGACGCGTTGTCATCGGTGGCGTACGCGCCCGAAGAGGTCTTCCTGATGCTCTCGGTGGCCGGCCTGTCCGCGTACGCGTTGACGCCCTGGATCGGTCTCGCCGTGGCCGCGGTGATGTTGGTCGTGGTGGCCAGCTACCGGCAGAACGTGCACGCCTACCCGTCGGGCGGGGGCGACTTCGAGGTGGTCACCACCAACCTCGGTGACACCGCAGGCCTGGTGGTCGCGAGCGCCCTGATGGTGGATTACGTTCTGACCGTTGCCGTTTCGACGGCGTCGGCGATGTCTAACATCGGCTCCGCCATCCCGCTGGTGGCCCAGCACAAGGTGTGGTTCTGCGTGGCCGCGATCCTGCTGGTGATGGCGTTGAACCTGCGCGGCATCCGGGAGTCCGGGGTGGCGTTCGCCATTCCGACCTACGCGTTCATCATCGGCGTCTTCATCATGATCGGCTGGGGCCTGTTCCGGATCTTCGTGCTGGGCAACCCGCTGCGCGCGGAGTCGGCCGGCTTCCAGATGCACGCCGAGCACGGCCAGGTCGTCGGCTTCGCACTGGCATTCCTGGTGGCGCGGTCCTTCTCCTCGGGCTGCGCGGCCCTGACCGGCGTGGAGGCCATCAGCAATGGCGTCCCGGCTTTCGAGAAGCCCAAGTCGCGCAACGCGGCGACGACGTTGCTGATGCTGGGGGCGATCGCGGTGGCCCTGCTGATGGGCATCATCGTGCTGGCCCAGCAGATCCGCGTCCAGCTGGTCGAGGATCCCGCCACGCAACTGGCCGGCGCCCCGCCGGGCTACTACCAGAAAACCCTGGTCACCCAGCTGGCGGAAACGGTGTTCGGCAGCTTCCACATCGGCTTCCTGCTGATCGCCACGGTGACCGCGCTCATCCTGGTGCTGGCAGCCAACACCGCGTTCAACGGCTTCCCGGTGCTCGGCTCGGTGCTGGCGCAGCACAGTTACCTGCCGCGCCAACTGCACACCCGCGGGGACCGGTTGGCGTTCTCCAACGGGATCCTGTTCCTGTCCGGTGCGGCGCTGCTGGCGATCATCGCGTTCCGCGCCGAGGTCACCGCCCTGATCCAGCTGTACATCGTGGGCGTGTTCATTTCGTTCACCCTGAGCCAGATCGGCATGGTGCGGCACTGGACTCGATTGCTGCGCACCGAGACCGATCCGCGGGCGCGGCGCAAGATGATGCGCTCCCGGGTCGTCAATACCGTCGGATTGCTCTCCACCGGCGCGGTTTTGTTGGTCGTCCTGGTGACGAAGTTCGTCGCCGGCGCGTGGATCGCGCTTTTCGCCATGGGCTTGCTGTTCGGGATGATGAAGATGATCCACCGCCACTACGGCACCGTCAGCCGGGAACTGGAGGAGCAGGCCGCCGCCCAGCACGACGTGGTGTTGCCCAGCCGCAATCACGCGCTGGTGCTGGTGTCCAAGCTGCATCTCCCGACGCTGCGCGCGCTGGCCTACGCCAGGGCGACGCGCCCCGATGCGCTCGAGGCGCTCACGGTCAGCGTGGACGACGGGGAAACCCGCGAGTTGGTGCACCAGTGGGAGGAAAGCGACATCAGCGTGCCGCTGAAGGTCATCGCCTCGCCGTATCGCGAAATCACCCGGCCCATACTGGATTACGTCAAGCGCGTCAGCAAGGAATCGCCGCGCACCGTCGTCACCGTGTTCATTCCCGAATACGTGGTGGGCCATTGGTGGGAGCAGGTGTTGCACAACCAGAGCGCGCTGCGGCTCAAGGGCCGGCTGTTGTTCATGCCCAACGTGATGGTGACTTCTGTTCCGTGGCAACTGAATTCGTCGGAACGGCTGCAGACGCTGCAGCACCACGTGGCCCCGGGGGACACTCGTCGGGGAATCTTCGATTGACCCGCGAATCCCCCCGCGCACCCGCCGCGGTGGCGCCCCCGCACGAGGAGCTGACGTTGGTCACCGGCGCCCCGGCGAACGGCGGCAGCTGCGTGGCGCACCACGAGGGACGCGTGGTGTTCGTCCGCTACGCGTTGCCGGGTGAGCGGGTGCGGGTCCGGGTCACCGCCGACCGTGGATCTTATTGGCACGCCGAGGTTGTCGAGGTGCTCGAGCCTTCGGCCGACCGCGTCGAGTCGCTGTGCCCGATCGCCGGGGTGGATGGCGCCGGGTGCTGTGACTTGGCGTTCGCCGCCCCGGAGGCGGCCCGCGCGATCAAGGCGCAAGTGGTGGCCAATCAACTGGAGCGGCTGGGCGGACACCGCTGGGATGGCGGGGCGGAACCGCTCCCGGGCTCCGGGCCGACGGGTTGGCGCACTCGGGTCCGGCTCGACGTGGGCGCCGACCGCCGCGCCGGGTTTCACCGGTATCACAGCGACGAGCTGGTGACCGACCTGCGCTGCGCGCAATTGCCGGCCGGCATGCTCGACGGGATCGCCGAATCCGAGTGGCCGCCGGCCGCTCAGCTGCACGTCGTCGTGGACGACGACGGTGCCCGCCACGTGGTGCGCACGCTGCGGCAGGGCAAAAAGACCGCGACTAAGGTCGTCGAGGGCAGCTACGAGGCGGTGCAGCGGGTCGACGGCCGCAGCTGGCAGATCCCGGTGACGGCCTTCTGGCAGGCGCACCGCGGCGCGGCCACCGTGTACAGCCGCCTGGTCGCCGACTGGGCGCAGCCGGACACCGGCGCGACCGCATGGGATCTGTACGGCGGCGCCGGCGTTTTCGCCGCGGCGCTCGGGGCCTCGGTCGGGGAGTCCGGTCGGGTGCTGAGCGTCGATACCTCGCGCGCGGCCACGCGCGCCGCCCGGGCCGCGCTGAACGACCTGCCGCAGGTGCAGGTCGTCACCGACTCGGTGCGGCGGGTGCTCAACGCGCAGCGATCCAGCGCCTCAACAGCAGATGTGGCGGTGCTGGATCCGCCGCGTGCGGGGGCCGGGCGCGAAATCGTCGATCTGCTGGCCGCGGCCGGTGTCCCGCGTATAGTGCACATCGGTTGCGAGGCCGCGTCTTTCGCCCGTGACATCGGGCTCTACCTCGGCCGCGGCTACGCCGTCGAGAAGATCAAGGTGTTCGATGCGTTCCCGCTCACGCATCACACCGAATGCGTCGCGCTGCTGACCCGTTAGCGATTAGAGGAAGGGCGCCGCAGCCGATAGACTCCGTCACGGTGTGCCGGGAAGTCTGGTCGGCGATGTCCTTGTCGACCGACCGAGAGGCTTAGGTGCCTACCACCGAAGTGCGGGCCGCGCCCGTCGATGTGTCCAGCGGTAGGGGACCGCGGCCATCGTGACGGAAACTCTTCGCTACGCGCTGATCATTTTGTTCTGCAGCGCAGTCGGTTTGGTCGCGGTCCTGGCGAACCGCCTCACCGAACGGGTGAAGATCCCGGTGCCCCTGCTCGTGCTGGTCGGGGCCGCCGTGGCGGTGCACGCGGTGCCGGCGGTGCAGTCTCCGTCCGAGCCGACCGTCGAGCGGGTGATCACCATCGCGCTGGTGTTGGTGTTGTTCGACGGCGGCATGCATATCGGACCATCGCGGTTCCGCGCGGCGGTCGTCCCGATCCTGTCGTTGGGCGTGGTGGGAACCGCCCTCACCGCCGCTGGGGCGGCGCTGGTGGTGCACTACGCATTCGGGATCGGCTGGTTCCCCGCGGTACTCGTCGCCACGGCGGTGGCCCCTACCGATCCGGCCGTGGTCTTCTCCGTCCTGGGCAAACGCGAGATCAGGGGGCGCAGCAGCACCATCCTCGAGGGCGAGTCCGGCGCCAACGACCCGGTCGGCATCTCCCTGATGTCCAGCCTGATCTTCGCCGGTGGCCTCAGCGCGGCCGGATTCGCCGATGTGGGAACGCAATTCGCTCTCCAGATGGTGGTCGGACTGGCCGTCGGGGTGATCGGCGGCCGGGCCCTGCTCGTCTTCATGCGCCGGGTCGCCCTGCCGAGCGAGGGCCTCTACTCGCTGCGCACGCTGGCGTCGTGCCTGATGCTGTACGGCATCGCCACGCTCGCGCACGGCTCGGGTTTCCTGGCCGTATTCGTCGCCGGCATCGTGATCGGCGACGCCCGCGCGCCGTACAAGCCGGAGATCAAGCGGTTCCACGCCGCCCTGGCCGGTCTGGCCGAAATCGTCGCGTTCGCGTTCCTCGGGCTGACCGTCGACATCAACGTGCTCGCCCATCCGGAGGTGTGGATTCCCGGCGTCGCCCTCGGTGTCGCGCTGACATTGGTGATCCGGCCGCTGGCGGTGGGCTCCTGCCTGGTTCCCGTCCGGCTGCAGCGAAACGAACGCATCTTCATCATGTTCGCCGGGCTCAAGGGCGCGGTGCCGATCCTGCTGGGCGAGTTGCTGCGCGCCGCGCGCGTCCCCGACGCCGAACGCCTCTACGGCATCGTGGTCGTGGTCGTGATCTTCTCGGTGCTGGTGCAGGGCAGCTCGGTGCCCGGCGTCGCGAACCTGCTGCGGCTGCCCATGCGGACCGTGGAGACCCAGCCTTGGGAGATCGGCGTCCGGCTGGCGGACGAACCGCACGGGGCGCATCGCTTCAGCGTTGCGAAGGGGTCCGCCGCGGAGGGCTACACGGTCGAGGGGCTCGGTGACCGGGTCGGCGACATCTGGGTGAGCATCGTGGTTCGCACCACCGGTCTGGTCCCGGTCCGCGGCGACACCAAACTTCAGGCCGGCGACGAGGTCGTCATCCTGGCGGATCCCGAACTCCACGACACCCTGGCCGAGCTGTTCGGACCCGCGTAGGCCGGCTACCTCGGCTCGCTGCTGTTCCTGCGGTGGCTGCGTAGACTATCGGGATGCTGGAACAGATCCGCGGGCCCGCTGATCTGCAACACCTGTCCCAACAGCAGCTGCGCGAACTGGCCGCCGAGATTCGTCAGTTCCTGATCCACAAGGTCGCTGCGACCGGGGGACACCTCGGGCCCAACCTCGGCGTCGTCGAACTGACGCTGGCGCTGCATCGTGTGTTCGACTCGCCGCACGACCCGATCGTCTTCGACACGGGTCACCAGGCATACGTCCACAAGATGCTGACCGGACGCGCGCAGGACTTCGAGAGCCTGCGCAAAAAGGGCGGGCTGTCCGGCTATCCGTCGCGCGCGGAGAGCGAACACGACTGGGTCGAGTCCAGCCACGCCAGCGCGGCGCTGTCCTACGCCGACGGCCTGGCCAAGGCGTTCGAGCTGACCGGCCACCGCAACCGGCACGTGGTCGCCGTGGTCGGCGACGGCGCGCTCACCGGCGGCATGTGCTGGGAGGCGTTGAACAACATCGCGGCGTCGAAGCGGCCGGTGATCATTGTGGTCAACGACAACGGCCGCAGCTACGCACCGACGATCGGCGGCGTCGCCGACCATCTGGCCACTCTGCGGCTGCAGCCGGCCTACGAGCAGGCCCTGGAGAAGGGCCGCGACGCGGTGCGCTCGCTGCCGTTCTTCGGCGAGCTCGCCTACCGGTTCATGCACAGTGTCAAGGCCGGCATCAAGGACTCCCTGTCCCCGCAGCTGTTGTTCACCGACCTCGGCCTGAAGTACGTGGGGCCGGTCGACGGGCACGACGAACGCGCGGTGGAGATGGCGTTGCGCCACGCGCGCGGTTTCGGCCGGCCGGTGATCGTGCACGTCGTCACCCGCAAGGGCATGGGTTTCGGTCCCGCGGAGGACGACGAGGCCGAGCAGATGCATTCCTGCGGCGTGATCGATCCGGTCACCGGCCAGGCCACCAAGGTCGCCGGTCCCGGTTGGACCGCCACCTTCTCCGACGCGCTGATCGGCTACGCGAAAAAGCGCCGCGACATCGTGGCCATCACCGCGGCGATGCCCGGCCCGACGGGGCTGAGCGCCTTCGGGCAACAGTTCCCGGATCGCCTCTTCGACGTCGGCATCGCCGAGCAGCACGCGCTGACGTCGGCGGCCGGCCTGGCGATGGGCGGCATGCACCCGGTGGTGGCCATCTATTCGACGTTCCTCAACCGGGCCTTCGACCAGATCATGATGGACGTGGCGCTGCACAAGCTGCCCGTCACCATGGTGCTCGACCGGGCCGGGATCACGGGTTCGGACGGCGCCAGCCACAACGGCATGTGGGACATGTCGATGCTGGGCATCGTGCCCGGCATGCGGGTCGCCGCGCCCCGCGACGCCACCCGGTTACGCGAGGAACTCGGCGAGGCGCTTGACGTCAATGACGGGCCGACGGCGCTCCGCTTCCCCAAAGGCGATGTGGGCGAAGACATTCCGGCGCTCGAGCGACGCTCGGGTGTGGACGTGCTCGCGCTGCCGGCCGCCGGACTCAACCACGACGTGCTCCTGGTGGGCGTCGGCGCGTTCGTCCCGATGGCGCTCGAGGTCGCCAAGCGGCTGCACAACCAGGGGATCGGCGTGACGGTGATCGACCCGCGTTGGGTGCTGCCGGTGTCCGAGGCTGTCATCGAGCTCGCCGCGCAGCACAAGCTGGTCGTCACGTGCGAGGACAACGGTGTCAACGGCGGCATCGGGTCGGCGGTGTCCGCGGCCCTGCGGCGCGCGGAGATCGACGTGCCGTGCCGCGACGTCGGCCTGCCGCAGCGGTTCTACGAGCACGCCTCGCGGGGAGAGCTGCTGGCCGACCTGGGGCTCACCGATCAGGACGTGGCCCGCCGCATCACGGGGTGGGTCGCCGCGCTGGGTAACGCCGTCACCGAAGCGGAGATCCGCGAGCACCTCGACTAGTCGGTTTCGGCCTCCGGCTCGTCGGGTGGTTGCAACGCCCGAGCGAGCACGGGATCCACCAATTCGCGCTGCCATGACCGGGCCTGCCCGGCCCGCAGAAACGTATCGACGGCCTCCAAAGGGTCGGGGGCGGGCTCCCAGTCCCAGCACAGCCGTCGCACCAGGTCGGGCGAGACCAGGTTCTCGGTGGGGACGTGCACCCGCTCGGACACCTCCGCCAGCGCCGCACGCGCCGCCTCCAGCCGCGCGGCCGCCTCCGGTTTGCGCCTGCTCCACCGCGCCGCCGGCGGCGGCCCGTTCGGCGCTTCGGCATCGACGGGCGGGTTCTTGGTTTGCCGCGCCGCCTCCAGCGCACCCAACCACGTGGCGGCGCTGCGACGCTGATTGCGCCCACCGAACACCGGCAAGGCGGTGAGGTCCTCGATGGTCTTCGGGTCGGCGATAGCGGCCTCGATGATGGCCGAGTCCGGCAAGATGCGTCGCGGCGCGATGTCGCGGCGCTCGGCGATGCGGTCGCGCGTCAACCACAGCTCGCGGACCGCCGCCAGGCCGCGCTGGTCGCGCACCCGATGGATCCCCGACGTCCGCCGCCACCGGTCCCGCCGCGTCGCCGCGCTGGGCTCCTTGGCGCCCGCCACCCGTAGGTAATCGAATTCCTCTGCGGCCCAACCGGTTTTGCGTTGCTCGGCCAGCACGTCGGCGATCGCGGCCCGCAGTTCAATGAGCAGTTCCACATCCAGCGCCGCGTAATTGAGCCATTCGCTCGGCAGCGGGCGTTTGGACCAATCGGCCGCCCCATGCCCCTTGGACAACCCGGACCCGAGCAGCCGCTCCACCATGGTCGCGAGGTTCACCCGCTCGAAGCCGGCCAGCCGCCCCGCGAGCTCGGTGTCGTACAGCGCGGGCGGCCGCAGGCCGACCTCCGCGAGGCAGGGCAGGTCCTGGTCGGCCGAATGCAAGATCCATTCGTCGTCGCTGAGCACCTCGGCAACGGGCCGCAGTGCCTCGAGCGGGTCGGCGCCGTGGCTGACGGGGTCGATGAGCACGGTGCCCGCGCCGGCCCGCCGGATCTGAATCAGGTAGGCCCGGTTCGAGTACCGGAAACCGGACGCCCGCTCGGCGTCCACCGCAAACGGTCCACGACCGCTGTCCAGGAACTCCGCCGCCTCCTGGATCTGGCGGACGGTCACCGAGAGGTCCGGAATCCCTTCGGCCGGGTGCAGCAGGGGCGTCGGCGCGGGTTCGATGTCTTCGGGTGCCGCGCTGCCGGCCCCATGGGCCGCCGGTTCGCACATGTCAGGCGCGTGACCGCGAGCTCAGATCGGTGACGCCCGTCGGCGGGAGACCCGCCGCGTGTTCCAGTACCTCGCAGAAGGCCTCGACATGGACGCCGACCTGCGGCGTGGTCGCCGTCCACGACGCCCGCAGCTCCAACTGGTGGGCGCGCGGCGGCCCCGAGATGTCGCCGTAGCGCACCGAGGTGGTGGCGGTGACCGTGCCGCCGAGGGCGGTGACCTGCTCCATCCGAGACTCCAGCGCGTCGACCAGCCAGCTCCATGCCACCTCCGGCAGCAGGGGGTCGACGGCCTCGCTGGGATCGAGGTCGGCCTGGATGTAGGCGACCAGGCGGATGGTGCCGTCCCACGCGTCGGCGCCTTCCGGGTCGTACAGCAGGATCAGGCGGCCGAAGGCGTCGCCGTCGGATCGCTCGGGCACGATTTCGCGGTCGGGATGCTTGACTTCGGCCCCCAGCGCGTAGCTGTAGGGCGCCAGGCGTTGCGGCGGGCGAATGGGGCCCAGCTCGATTTCCGCTCGGACGGTGACGCCGTTCATCGCCGCTACCGCCTCGCGGAATGGCTCCGGTTCAGCTGAGGTCACTTGGCGCCGCTCCTGTTCATCCCGGCCACTCTGCGTCGGCGCGGCGTACGTCATGAGCGCCGCTCCTCCACATCGCTGCCATCCCCCACAAGCGGGTGGGGGAACCTCCCACTTGAGGGGGCGTGCCCCCACTGCATCGTCGCGGTGCGGGTCACAGCGTCCGACGGTAGACCTATCGGCCGACACGCGGAACCAGGCGCGCCGACCGCTACCAACCCGTTACCCGACCTCATGGGCCGGTATCGCCCCTGCTCAGGAGGCATTTCCGCCGGTAAATCGGGCCGGCCGCTTCTCGCGGTGCGCGGCCAGCCCTTCCTGCACGTCGGGGCCGCTGAAGCTGAGGAATTCCAGGCCGAGCGAGGTCTCGAAGGTGGGTGCGAACATGCGGTACCAGGAGTTGAGGCTGTGCTTGGTCCACCGGATGGCGTTTTGCGCGCCGCGGGCCAGATCCTCGGCGATCTGCGTCGCCGTGGACAGCACGTCATCGTCGTCGACGCAGGTGGACACCAGGCCGATCCGCTCGGCTTCCTCGCCGAGCAGCGTCTCGCAGGTCAGCAGGTAGTACTTGGCCTTGGCCATGCCGACCAGCAGCGGCCAGCAGATCGCGGCGTGATCGCCGGCGGCCACGCCCAGCTTGGTGTGCCCGTCGATGAGCTTCGCGGTGCGGCCCGCCACCGAGACGTCGGCGAGCAGGGCCACCACCAGCCCCGCCCCGACGGCCGGGCCCCGGATCGCCGAGACGACGGGCTTGTCGAAGTTGACCATGTTGAGCACCAGGTCGCGCGCCTCCCGCATGATGCGCATGCGGCCCTCGTAGTCGCCGATGGTTTCGGCGATCAGGTCGAAGCTGCCGCCGGAGGAGAAGGCCTTGCCCTCGCCGCGGACCAGCACGACGCGCACGTCGGGGTCGCGGGCGATCGCCGGCCAGATGTCGGCCAGGTCCCGGTGCATCTGCGGCCCGACCGAATTGAGGCCGGGGGCGTCGAGAACCAGCGTCAGGATGCCGTTGTCGCCGACCTCGCAGCGCAGGCTGGGGAACTCGTCGTAATTCACGGGCGGGTGGCTGACTGGCACGGTCGTCGATATTACGCAGCAGCACCCTCGTGGCAGCATTGAGGACAATGAGTACTCGCCGCGACCTCCCCGAGTCGCCGTATCTGGCCGCCGTCACCGGTGGCAAACCCGGCCGGACCCCGGTGTGGTTCATGCGGCAGGCGGGTCGTTCGCTGCCCGAATACCGGGCGCTGCGGGCCCAGACCGACATGTTGTCGGCCTGCTTCGACGCCGAGCTGGTCTGCGAGATCACCCTGCAGCCGGTGCGCCGGCACGACGTCGACGCGGCGATCTTGTTCTCCGACATCGTGGTGCCGCTGCTCGGCGCCGGCGTCGACCTGGACATCGTCGCGGGTGTCGGGCCGGTGATCGCGTCGCCGGTGCGCACCGCGGCCGACGTCGATGCGATGAAACCCCTTGACCGGCAACGGATTCAGCCGGTGTCCGACGCGGTGACGCTGCTGGTGGCCGCGCTCGGCGACGTCCCGCTGATCGGGTTCGCGGGTGCCCCCTTCACGCTGGCGTCCTATCTGATCGAGGGCGGCCCCAGCCGCCACCACGCCCGCACCAAGGCGATGATGCTGGCCGAACCGGATTGCTGGCATGCGCTGATGGAAAAGCTGACCGACATCACCGTGGGCTTCCTGCGTGCGCAGCTGGAGGCCGGGGTGGACGCGATTCAGGTGTTCGACTCGTGGGCGGGTGCGCTGTCGCTCGCCGACTACCGCACCTACGTGCAACCGCACAGCGCCCGGGTTTTCGGCGCGCTGACGGAGTACGGCGTGCCGATGACGCACTTCGGGGTCGGCACCGCCGAACTCCTGGGGGCCATGTCGACGGTGGGCGCGACGGTGGTGGGCGTGGACTGGCGAACCTCGCTCACCGATGCGGCCGCCCGGGTCACGGCGGGGACCGCGCTGCAGGGCAACCTCGATCCGGTGGTCCTGCTGGCGGGGTGGCCGGCCGTCGAACGCGCCGCCCGGGCCGTGGTCGACGACGGGCGCCGCGCCGTCGACGCGGGCGTGACCGGTCACGTCTTCAACCTCGGCCACGGCGTGCTGCCCGAGACCGACCCCGGTGTGCTGACCGATCTGGTGTCACTGGTCCACTCCCTATGAGCCCGCCTTCGTATTGCGTTGTCGGTGGTGGTATTTCGGGCCTGACGGCGGCATACCGACTGCGCGTGGCGGTGGGTGACGACGCCGCCATCACCCTGTTCGACCCCGGCGACCGGCTGGGCGGAATCTTGCGCACCGACCGGGTCGGCGGGCAGACCATGGACCTGGGTGCCGAGGCGTTCATCCTGCGGCGGCCCGAGATGCCCGCACTGCTGGCCGAGCTCGGCCTGTCGGGGCGCCAACTGGTGTCCACCGGCGCCCGGCCGTTGATCTACAGCCGGCAGACGCTGCACCCGTTGCCCACCGGGACGGTGGTCGGGATTCCGTCGTCGGCCGCCTCCGTGGCTGGGTTGGTCGACGAGGCGACCGTCGCGCGCATCGAAGCCGAACCCGGCCGACCCTTCAGCTGGCAACCCGGCAGCGACTCCGCGACCGCCGAACTCGTGGGCGAGCGGTTCGGCGAGCAGGTCGTGGCCCGGTCGGTGGATCCGCTGCTGAGCGGCGTGTACGCGGGTTCGGCGGCCACCATCGGGCTGCGGGCGGCGGCCCCCGGCGTCGCGGCCGCGCTGGACCGTGGGGCCACCAGCCTGACGGACGCGGTCCGGCAGGCGCTGCCGCCGGCGACCGGGGGACCCGTGTTCGGCGCGCTGGACGGCGGGTACCAGGTGCTGCTCGACGCACTCGTCGAGCGCGGCCGGCCGCACCGGGTTCGGGCCGCGGTGCAACGGCTCGAACCGGCCGGACCGGTGTGGTCGCTGACCGATGACACCGGCGCCCGCTGGCACGCCGACGCGGTGATCCTGGCCGTCCCGGCTCCGCGAGTGGCGCGCCTGCTGGCCGGTGTCGCCCCGAGCAGCGCCGCCGCCGCGGGCCGGATCACCAGCGCATCGTCGGTGGTGGTCGCGCTGGCGGTGCCCGCTGACACGCCGTTCCCGCAGTGTTCCGGTGTGCTCGTCGCCACCGGAGAGCCGTTGCGGAGCAAGGCGATCACGCTCTCGTCGCGCAAATGGGGTGCCCGCGGGGACACGCAGCTGCTCCGGCTGTCGTTCGGTCGCTGCGGCGACGACGTGGCCACCAGCGCCTCGGATGACGAACTGCTCGGCTGGGCGTTGAGCGACCTGGTCGACGTGTTCGACCTGGCCGTCGACCCGGTCGATGCACGCGTGCAGCGCTGGATCGAGGCCATGCCGCAGTACGGGCCCGGCCACGCCGAATTGGCGGCGGAGATCCGCGCGGGCCTGCCGCCGACGCTCGCCGTGACCGGCAGCTACCTCGACGGCATCGGCGTGCCGGCGTGCGTCGGGGCGGCCGGCCGCGCGATCGAGGCCCTCGACGTGGAAGTGGCACGATAGGTTCCATGGCCAAGCTCGACTACGACACCCTCAACGCGACGATCCGCTACCTGATGTTCTCGGTCTTCTCCGTGCGACCGGGCGAGCTCGGGGAAGAGCGCGATGCCGTCATCGATGACGCGTCGCGGTTTTTCAAGCAGCAGGAGGAGCGCGGCGTCGTGGTGCGCGGCCTCTACGACGTGGCGGGCCTGCGGGCCGACGCCGACTTCATGATCTGGACCCACGCCGAAACCATCGAGGCGCTGCAGGCCACCTACGCCGACTTCCGGCGCACCACCGCGCTGGGGCGGGCCTGCTCGCCGGTGTGGAGCAGCGTGGCGCTGCACCGGCCGGCGGAGTTCAACAAGAGCCACATCCCCGCGTTCCTGGCCGGCGAGGAGCCCGGCAACTACATCTGCGTGTATCCGTTCGTGCGGTCCTACGAGTGGTACCTCCTGCCCGACGAGGAGCGGCGCCGTATGCTCGCCGAACACGGCATGGCCGCCCGCGAGTACAAGGACGTCCGCGCCAACACGGTGCCGGCGTTCGCGCTCGGCGACTACGAATGGATCCTCGCCTTCGAGGCCCCCGAACTGCACCGCATCGTCGACTTGATGCGCGAGCTGCGCGCCACCGATGCCCGCCGGCACACCCGCGAGGAGACGCCGTTCTTCACCGGCCCGCGCGTGCCGGTCGAGCAGTTGGTGAACGCGCTGCCATGAGCCAGCCCGACGTCACCGACCCGGCCCGTTTCGAGGAGATGTACCGCGACGAGCGGACGTCGCACGGACTGCCCGCCGCGACGCCGTGGGACATCGGCGGCCCGCAGCCGGTGGTCGAGCGACTGGTCGCGCTGGGCGCGATCAAAGGCGAGGTGCTCGACCCGGGCACCGGGCCGGGCCACCACGCGATCTACTACGCCTCCAAGGGCTACGCCGCCACCGGCATCGACGGGTCGGCAACCGCGCTGGAGCGGGCTCGCGAAAACGCCCGCAGGGCAGGGGTTTCCGTCAACTTCGAGCTGGCCGACGCCACCAAGCTCGAAGGCATGGAAGGGCGGTTCGACACCGTCGTCGACTGCGCCTTCTACCACACCTTCAGCACCGATCCCGAGCTGCAGAGGTCCTATGTGCGGGCGCTGCACCGGGCCACCAAGCCCGGTGCACGGCTGTACATGTTCGAGTTCGGCGAGCATAACGTCAACGGCTTCAAGATGCTGCGGACGTTGTCCGACAAGGCTTTTCGCGATGTGCTTCCCCTCGGCGGCTGGGAGATCACCTACCTCGGCCCGACGACCTACCTGGTCAACATGAGCGTCGAGCAGATCGAGATGATGGCCGCGCGCAATCGCGAAATGGCCGATCAGATCGAGGAGCTGCTGGAGCAGTTTCGCTTGATGGAACCGTGGCTGGTCAACGGCCGGGTGCACGCCCCGTTCTGGGAAGTACACGCCACCAGGGTGGACTAGGCTTCGCCCTGGGCGCCCGCGCTTTCCGCGAGCCCCGCCTTCCACGACACATAAACCTTTGCGACGACACGCCGGAAACCGTCGCAGCGCTTTATGTCTCGTGGATCCATGTGGCGGGCACCGGCGTCTTTCGTTCGTGGATGATGTGTTCGTCGGCAGTGAGGCCGTGCGGCAGGGCAGGCTCAGCCCGTATCAGCTGCGAATCGGGTTTCGTGCGATTTATCCCGACGTGTACCTGGGGGAGCGGGCCACCCAGTCCTTGCGAACCCGCTGCATCGCGGCGTGGCTGTGGTCGGGCAGACGCGCTGTGGTGGCCGGGCTTGCCGCGGCTGCGTTGCACGGCTCGGATTGGATCGACGACGATGAGCCCGTCGAACTGATCTGGGGCAACCAGCATTCGCCGCCGGGCATAGTCACCCGGAATCACCGGATTGAGCCCGACGAAATCACCATCGTCGGGGGTATTCCGGTCACCACATTGGTGAGGACGGCCTACGACGTGGGCAGACAACGTCCCCGGGGCGAGGCGGTGGCGCGGCTCGACGCGCTGATGAGGGCAACCCCGTTCGACGTCGAGGAGGTCCTGCTCCTGGCTAAGCGGTACCCGCGTGCGCGGGGACTGCGGCGGCTGCGTGCGGTGATTCCGGTTGTCGATCCCGGTGCCGCGTCGCCCAAGGAGACGTGGCTCCGTCTTCTGTTGATCGACGCCGGAATGCCGGTACCAGAAAGCCAGATTCCGGTGAACGAAGGCTGGCGCACCGTAGGTGTGCTCGACATGGGTTGGGAGCGGTACAAAGTGGCGGTGGAATACGACGGCGACCACCACCGCACCAACCGCCGGCAATACGCCCGAGACCAGTGGCGGTTACGCAAGCTCGAAGAACTTGGCTGGATCGTCATCCGGGTAATCGCGGAGGACAAGCCGCAAGACGTCGTGAGACGCGTTCGCGGTGCGCTCACCCGTCGCGGATGCCGCGAGATATAAACCCTTGCGATGCCCAGCGGCGTGTCGTCGCAACTGGTTATGTGTCGTGGCGGATAGCCCCCGCGACTAGGCCCCCTTGGGCACCAGGCGCAGCGAGATGGAGTTGATGCAGTAGCGCTGATCGGTCGGAGTCGGGTAGCCCTCGCCGGCGAAGACGTGGCCCAGGTGGCTGTGGCAGTTCGCGCACAGCACCTCGGTGCGCGTCGTGCCCATCGAGTGATCGGGCCGCAGGATCACCGCGTCGGAGTTCGCCGGGTCGAAGAACGACGGCCACCCGCAGTGCGACTCGAACTTCTCTGTGCTGCGGAACAATTCGGCCCCGCAGGCGCGACACTGGTAGACGCCTTCGGTCTTGGTGTCGGTGTACTCACCGGTGAAGGGCCGCTCGGTGCCGGCCTGGCGCAACACGTGAAACTCTTCGGGCGTGAGCTTCTGGCGCCACTCGGCATCGGTCAGCTGCAGCTTGGGGCTAGTCATGCATCCACGCTAGCGCCATCTCGGCGCGCCGTCAGCCACGCCGGATCGATGCCCTCGTCCAGCCGGTTCTCGGCCTTCGCGTCCAGATACCGGAACAACAGCACCGTGAACACCACGATGAGCAGCAGCGACCAGCCGTAGGTGATCTTCAGGTAGTGCAGCGCGCGGCCGTACCTCATCCACCGGTAGATCAGCCAGTCGTCCAGCGCCAAGAAGCCGTAGACCCCGAGCCACGCCGGCCAGTTGCGGATCAGCGAGTTGGTCAACACCACGGTCATCAGGAACGGGAACAGCATCATCGAGTAGTAGCCCTGGGCCAGCGACAGCACCAGCCACGACCACAGCAACAGCACGCCCGACGAGCTGGTGAACCAGAAGAGCGGGTCGCGGGTGCGGTAGTAGCGGTACAGCAGCCACATCGCCCCGATCGCAAGCACCGTGAACAGCAGCCGCAGGAACACGATCAGCCACGTGGGCAGGCCGAAGTACACGCCGTTGCCCTCGATCGAGCTGTTGAAGTAGTCACGCGTGCCCAGGATGTACGGCACCGTCTTGGTGACGAAGTCCATGGGATCGCTCACCAGAGGCCACGCGGCCAGGTTGACGACGACGGGCACCACGATCGCGGGGATCAGCGGCCGCCACTGGCGGTTCAGCAGCGGCAGCAACAGCAGCGGACCGAGCAACGGTTTGAGCGTCAGCGTCAGCCCGATCGCGATGCCGGCCCACCACTGACGGCTGACCCGGCCGTCCAGCAGCCAGCGCAGGAACAGCATCTCCGCCAGCAGCACGCAGCCGTTGATGTTGGTGAACACCAGAGTGCTGGTCACGCTTTCGGTGCAGAACATGGCCAGCAGCAGGGCGGGCGCGGCCACCGAGGACAGGGTGAATTTGAACATCCGCAGCAGCAGGTACCAGGCCAGCAGGATCGCCACGGTGTTGATCAGGACGAACAGATACCGCGACGGCGTGAAGGACAGATACCCGAACGGCGCCATCAGCAGCGTGCCGCCGGGCGGGTACAGGTAGTGCGGGTCGACATAGTCGAAGTGCTCGTTGTAGATGTCCCAGCCGCGCCGGAAGTTCAGCACCGCCCGGTAGACCGGCTTGAAGTCGTCGGTGATGTTGCCGTTGAGGGTGAGGATGATGCTGCGGTGCAGCACCGACATAATCGCCAGGGGCCATAACGCCGAACGCACGATGGTCGCCGTGCTCGGCGGGCCGCTGCGGGGACGAAAGGCGGCCAGGATCCGATCGCGGGAGCCGGCTCGGCTCGATTCAGCTGCCGTCACCAGCGCACCGTACACCGGCGCGTGGCCGGAAAATCAGGCGGGACAGTACGTGTCGGTGCCGGGCAGTTTGCCGCTGTTGACGTAGCCGATCAGCGGTGGGACCGCGCAGCTCGAGTAGATGCTGGCGCCGTGTCCGATGCCCTGCCACATCACCCGCTTGCTGGCCGCGTTGGCGTTGATGACGGTGGCCGCCGTCGCCGCGACCCCGTCGGTGCCGACGATCGGGTCGTGCTGGACGCCCAGCAACAGGACGTCGACCTTCAACGATTTCGGCGGCGCCGGGGGCGAGCCGGTGGGCCAGTGCACGCATTTGACCATGTTGAGCGCCGCGACGGTGCCGAACTCGGGGTACAGCTTGGCCCACGCCACGACCAGTTCGCGCACGCGGTCGGGGGTGGGGCGATTGACGGCGTCGCTGCAAGTGTTGACGAACTGGCCGTCGGAGTCCTCGGTGGCGTCGGCGTGATTGATCAGGTTGGTCAGCTGATTGGTGTCGCCGGAGCGGGCGGCGGCCAGCGCGTTGGCCAGGCTGGTGGTGGAGTTGACGCGGCCGCCCGAGGGAAAGCCCAGCGCGACGGTGATGGCGCTCGCCAGCTGGGCCACCGACGCCCCGGCGGGCCCCTTGCCGGCGCGGGCGTCGGCCAGCAACCCGCTGACGGCGCCCTTGGGGTCGGAACCCAGCGCGCAGTTCACCGCGACGCACTGGGCGGCGAACGCGTCGAGCGCGGCCTGCTGGCCCTTGGCCTGTTGCTCGGCGGCGGCTTCGGCGCTGGCGCCCAACGCAACTGGCGAGTCGAGTATCAGCCGCGCGACCTTGTCGGGCCTCGCCGCGGCGTAGGCCAGCGCCACCTGCGCGCCATTGCCGATCCCGACCAGCGCGACCGCCGGCACGTCCCACAGCGACCGCAGTCGCTCGATGTCCGAGGCTGCGTGGGCGTTGTCGTAGGCGGACGCGCCCGGCGCGATGGCGTCGGTGCAGTTGGTGGTGGCGTTGTTCGCGACGTCCGACAGGTTGGCGACGGGGTCGTCGCCGGTCTGGAACTGCGCCTGGTCGCGCATGATCTGCCGGTCGGAGGTGTCGCGGCAGTCGATCGGGTTCGACATGCCCATGCCGCGACGGTCGACGGCGACGATGGGGTGGGTCTGCAGCACGTCGGTGCCGCCCCTCGACAGCCAGACCGGCAGCTGCGCCGAAGACGGCAGATCGGAGCCGGTGGTGAAGACCAGCGGGCCCGCGTCGCGCGGCGTCTGGCTCGAGCGGGCGCGGACCACGCCGACGCTCACGGTGCCGGTCCCGCCGCCGTTCGGGTCCAGGTCGGCGTCGTAGTTCGCGCAATCCAGCTGGACCCCGGCCGCGGGCGGCACCGCGGCGTCGCCGAACACCCGCGACGTGCAGTCGTGCCAGGGCAGATCGTTCTTCGGCGCGGCGAGCGGCGGTGGGCCGCTGGGTGGCGGTTTGGCGGTGGCCGCACCCTGGGGCCGGGCGCCGGAATTGGTGGCGAAGCGCGGGTCGGCGGCCAGGCCCGGGACGCAGCCGGCGACCACGGTGGTCGCCGCAACCAAGATCGTCGCGAACGTGATCTGCCGACTCATGTCGACCACAGTAGCTAGGCCTTGACGTAGCGGGTGTACAGGTAACCGGCGTCGTCGGTCAAAACGTGGGCACAGCGCATCCGGGTGAGCAGCTGGCTGGGGCCGGTCGCGATGCGCCGGGCCAGCCCACCGACGATGTAGGGCGCGATCGTCAGGCAGAGCTCGTCGAGCATGTCGCGCTGGATCAAGGAATCGAGCAGCATCGGCCCGCCCTCGGTCAGGATGCGGCGCATGCCGCGATCACCGAGGGTCGCCAGCATGACGGCCTCGTCGACCTCGCCCGGATCGCCGCCGGAGCAGTCGATCACTTCGCACACGTCGGCGAGCAGCCTGCGCGCCGGGGCGGCGGCCGCCGCGCAGGTGAGGACCAGCGGCGGTACCTCGGTCTTGGTGAACACCGCCATGTCGCGGTCCAGCCGACCCGACTTGGTGACGATCGCCAGTGGCGGGACTTCGCTCTGCCTGCGGGCCTGCCGTTGCTGGCGCTGGGCGACGCTGAGCTGCGCGCCGGAATAGCCCTCGACCCGCACGGTGCCCGCGCCGACCACGATGACGTCGGCGAGCTCACGCAGCAGGTTGAAGACGAATCGGTCGCCGGGACCGCCCATCGTTCCGCTGCTGCCGCCGGAGGTGGCCCCGCCGTCCACGCTGGTGATGAAATTGGCCCGCACCCATGTCCCCTCGTGTTCGGGGTAGTCGTAGAGCCGGGGGAGTTCTCCGTCGTCGACTTCGCGTACCGATCCGAGCAGCGACAGCGGTGTCTCGGGAAGGGGCATGAGGTCGATTGCAGCACGCCGTTACAGTTTTGGCATGCACGGGTCCTCTTCGGGGCGAGTGACGCACCTGGTGGATCGGCATCCGACGGTCTCACCGGAGCGGTTGATCGCTCAATTGAGGCCGCCCCCAACGTTCGCCGACGTGAGCTTCGCGACGTATCAGCCCGATCCCGCCGAGCCGACGCAGGCCGCCGCCGTCGTGGCGTGCCGGGACTTCTGCCGGCGGGCCGTGGAACGACGCGCGGGCCGGCGAAAGATGCTGGGTCGACGGGCGGTTCTGCCCGGTGTGGGGTTGTACCTGGACGGCGGCTTCGGCGTGGGGAAAACCCACCTGCTCGCGTCGGCCTACTACGAGCTGCCCGGCGACGGGCCGGAGTCGTCAAATCCCAAGGCGTTCGCAACTTTTGGGGAGCTGACGCAGTTGGCCGGGGTGTTCGGTTTCGCCGAATGCGTGGAACTGCTGGCCGAGTACACCGCGGTGTGCATCGACGAGTTCGAGCTGGACGATCCCGGCAACACGACGCTGATCTCGCGGCTGCTCTCGTCACTGGTCGAGCGGGGGGTGTCGGTGGCGGCCACCTCCAATACGCTGCCCGAGCAGCTCGGCGAGGGCCGATTCGCCGCCCAGGACTTCCTGCGGGAGATCAACACGCTGGCAAGCATTTTCACCACCGTACGGATCGAGGGTCCCGACTATCGGCACCGCGGCTTGCCGCCGGCTCCGCAGCCGTTGTCGGACGAAGAGGTGGCCGCGCGTGCCCACCGGGTGGACGGCGCGACGCTCGATGATTTCGACGCGTTGTGCGCGCACCTGGCCACCATGCACCCGTCGCGGTATCTGACCCTCATCGAGGGGGTGACCGCGGTGTTTCTGACGGGCGTGCACGGCATCGATGACCAGAACGTCGCGCTGCGGCTGGTGGCGCTGACCGACCGGCTCTATGACGCCGGCGTCCCGGTCGTGGCCTCGGGCGCGAAGCTGGACACCATCTTCAGCGAGGAGATGCTGGCCGGCGGGTACCGAAAGAAGTATCTGAGGGCCATGTCTCGCCTCCTGGCGCTGACGGCTGGCGTCAGCGAAGCACGCGGGTCATGACGAAGTCGTTCTCGCGCCCGGCGCCGACCTGAAAGGTCCGGGTGCCGCTGACCGTGAAGCCGCTCTTGGCGTAGAACCGTTGTGCGCGTTGGTTTGCCTGATTGACGCCCAGCCACACCCGGCGCACGCCCCATTCGCCGGCCGTGGCCAGCGCGAGGTCCATCAGCGCGGTGGCGACCCCGCTGCCATGGTGCTCGGGTGCAACGTAGATCTTGGACAGCTCGGCTGCGTCACCGTCGCGAATCAGCATGGCGTAACCGATGATTCGGTCGCCGTCCGCCGCGGTCAGGACCGCGCGTTGCGGATCGGACAGGTATTCGGCGAAGCGGTCGGGCGACAGGTGGGCCTCGACGAACGCTGCGATGTTCGCCGGTGCCATCGAGGCGGGGCAGGCCAACGGGAATGTGCGCGCGGCGATATCGGCAAGCTCTTGAACGTCAACGGAGTTCGTTGTTACGACGCGTGTCAGAGGTTCCACTGCGCGAGGTGGTAGCCCGTCTTCTTGTCCAGCAGCACCACGGTGGAGACGGGATCACGGTAGGCGTCCCAATACACTTCGCCGCGCACGATCGCCCCGTTCGGCGCGTTGGTGAGCACGTTGTCCAGGGCGTCGGGCGCATCGGTGGCTCGCGGCTTGTAGGCGTCGGCGAATGGGGTCACGCCGTCGAAGCTGAAGGTCGTCGCCATGACGAACGGATTGGGTACCCGGACGGCGCGGACGACCACGTCGGCACGCTCGACGGTGCTCCCCGGGAAGCCCTTGTAGGTACCTTCGCGCGTGTAGCCGAATCCGGGGGGTGGGTCACAGGGTGACACCCCGGTGACGGTGACGTCGGCGACGTAGGTGCCGGCGTCCACCCGCAGCGTGTCGCCGATGTGGCCGATCGGGGCGTCACCGGCCCAGGCGCGGGGGGCGGAGAGCCCGGCGACGGCGGTGCCGCTTGCCGCGGCGACGAGGAACGCGGACAGGACGACCAGCCAGCGGTGCATCTTCGCCTCCTAGGCACCCTTGGAAGGGACCATCGAATGATCGCACACGCGGTGAGGCGGCGGGGAGGGGTCGGACCGCACCGATCATCCGTCCGCGCGGTCGGTCTTGCCGCCGCCGAGCGATTCGAGCGCCTTGATCAAATCGGCCTCCACGCGGGCCTTGTCGACACCGCATCGGCGCAGTGGCCCTGCGTCGGGGGAGGCTTCCTCCAACTCGAGCAGGGCCAGCAGCAGATGCTCCGTCCCAATGTAGTTGTGGCCCAACCGAAGTGCTTCGCGGAAGGTCAGCTCCAGGGCTTTGCGCGCCGGTCCGCTGAACGGGATGAGGTCCGGGGTTCCGCTGCTGGGCGGGGGCAGGTTGACCGCGGCGCGCAGCACTTCGGTGTCGACCTTTTGCAGGTGCAGCAACACTGTGGCCAGGGCGGCCGGATCATCGAGCAGACCGAGGAGCAGGTGCTCGGGGGTGATCTCGTTGTTGGCCGCCTCGTGCGCGGCGTTCTGGGCCGCCACCACGGCGCCGCGCGCACGCGGGGTGAAGCGGCCGAAGCCCTGCTCAGGGTCCAGGGTGGCGGCCTCGGCGCGTGGGACGAACCGCTTCTGGGCCGCCTGCTTGGTGACGCCCATGCTCTTGCCGATGTCGGTCCACGACGCCCCGGATCGGCGGGCCTGATCGACGAAGTGCCCGATGAGGTGGTCGGCGACCTCGCCCAGGTGCTCCGCGGCCAACACGGCGTCGGCCAGTTGATCCAGCGCGTCGGTGTGAACCGATTTGATGGCGTCGATCAGCTCGTCAAGGCGGACGGGGTAAGCGATGCGGGTCGGGCCGGACATGTCGTCAACGATAGGTTGACGCCAACAGGGCTGTCAACCCGAGGTTGACGATTGTTAAAAATTGTTTCGCCGGCGGCAAACCGCCTGCGGGTCTGGGACGATTTCGAATTTATGAAGCTTGTTCTGACGATTTCGAGTGTTGCGGCCGTGATTGGCTTGGCCGTTCCCGCGCACGCCGATGACACCGACGACGCCTTCCTCGCGTCGCTGAATTCGGCCGGTTTCACCTATAACGACCCGGCGCAGGTTATCCAGGCCGCCCACTACGTGTGCTCGGCGGCCGGCAGCGGCACGGCGATGGCGGATATCGCGAAGGCGATGACATCGAAGGCGGCCGCACTGACCGAGGAGAAGGCGGAGAAATTCACTGCGATCGCGGCCAGCGCCTATTGTCCGGACGCGATCTCGTCGTCCACCCCGACGACCACGACCGCCAGCTCCTGAGCGCACGATTCGCTCTACGAGATGCGGGCCGGCCGCAGCTCTGGAACGATCTGTGAGCCGTGAGGCTATTTCTGATTCTGCTCGGGCTTGCGGCCGCGATCGGCCTGGCCGGTCCCGCGCGCGCCGATGGCAGCGACGACGCCTTCCTCGCCACGGTGCACGCTGCCGGCCTCACCTATTCGGATCCCGAGCAGGCGGTTACCTCCGGCAGGTCGGTGTGCAAGTTGGTGAGCGAAGGCGCGAACCTGGCGGACGTCGTCCGGATGATTCAAATGCTCAATCGCGGGCTTCAGGGCGACGACGCCACCCGGTTCGCCGCGATCGCCGCCAACTCCTATTGCCCCCAGGCGCTCTCGGCGCCCACCGCCGCCTCCTAGGGGTGGGCCCGGCGGTGAATGTGATGCGCTTTTTACATATCCGCCCGCCAACGGCGAGTGAACGAAACCTGTAATCAACAATTCGCCCATACCATTTCGGCGACGGATCGCGGCCGTAGTCGAAAGGAAGCAGGGGTTTGGACTTCCTTCAGCAGCAGTTAGTCGAACCCCTTAGCAACATCCTCAATACGCACGTCTTGATCTATTTGCTGATCGGTGGCGGCATCTATTTCACGGTGCGCACCCGGTTCGTTCAAATCCGCTACTTCGGCCGCATGATTCGCCAGCTCCGTCGGGCGCATCACCACGACGGCGGTATCTCTTCCTTCCAGGCGTTCTGCGTCGGTCTCGCCTCGCGCGTGGGTACCGGAAACATCGCCGGTGTCGCAATCGCGCTGACCGTCGGCGGGCCCGGTGCCGTCTTCTGGATGTGGGTGGTCGCGGCGGTCGGCATGGCCACGGCGGTGATCGAGGCCACCCTGGCCCAGATCTTCAAAGTCCGCTCGGGCGACGGCGCATTCCGCGGCGGTCCCGCGTTCTACATCCAACGCGGGCTGCGGTCACGCGCGGGCGGCGTCGCGTTCGCCATGCTGTTGGTGCTCACCTTCTCCACCGCGTTCAACATGGTGGAGACCAACGCGATCAGCGGTGTCCTGCAATCGTCACACGGCATCGGGGTCGGTTGGACGACAGCCATTTTGGCGGTGCTGGCAGCGCCCGTGCTCTTCGGTGGTGTGCGGCGGGTCGCCCAGTTCGCAGGATCGGTCCTTCCGGTGGTGGCGTTGCTCTACACCGTGCTCGCGCTGGGCATCGTGGCGGTCAACATCACCGAACTGCCTACGGTGATCAAGGAGATCATCGGTGGTGCATTCGGAATCCGGGAAATGGCAGGCGGTTTCGCGGGTGGCGTGCTCGCCGCGATGTTCACCGGGGTCAAGCGCGGCCTGTTCGCCTGCGAGGCAGGGATGGGCAGTTCGCCCAATATCGCCGGTGCCGCAACCGTGGCACATCCGGTGGAGCAGGGGCTGATTCAGTCGCTCGCCGTGTTCGTCGACACGATGGTGATCTGCACGGCGACGGCATTCATCGTGCTGCTCTCGGGTCCCGAAACCTACAACCCGGCCCGCCTGGGAGCGATTGCCGGTGCGAGCCTGACGGAGTCGGCGGTCGCCGCCGATCTCGGATCGTGGACCACGGTGTTGATGACCGCGGTGGTGTTCGTCTTCGCGTTCGCCTCGGTGCTGAGCAATTACGTGGTGGCCGAGGCCAATCTGTTCTATCTGGGTGGCCGGCGCCTGGCGGCCAACGTGCTGAAGGTGGTCACGCTGCTGTCCATCGTCTTCGGGGCCCTGGCCAAGCTCACGTTGGTGTGGGCGCTTGCCGATCTGACGATGGCGGTGATGGCCATCGCGAACCTGCTCACCATCTGCCTGCTGGGGAAGTGGGCGTTCGCCGCGCTCAAGGATTACCACCGGCAGTTCAGGCAAGGCGTCATGCCGGTTTTCATCGCCAGCCAGGCTGGCCTGCCCGGCGTCCTCGACGGCGACATCTGGGAAGCCGCGGAGCGCCGACAGGTCGGAGCGCTGCCCGAATCGTTGACGCTGCGCCGCCCCGCGCTCCGCTTCTCCCGCGCGCCCGCCGCGTAGCCGCGGGGCCGGGGAGAGTTCACCCGCCGTTTGCCCGGCGAGGTGCTATTCCCCAACAGGTCTGCGACAATCGCTGCGTTATGCGATTTCTACTGGTGCTGACGAGCGTCGCCGCAATCGGCCTGGCCGCTCCCGCGTATGCCGACATCGACAACGATCAGGACTTCCTCAAGGACCTGCGAGACGCCGGTCTCACCTACCAGGACGGCGGCAACGCGGTCACCATCGCCAAGTCGGTGTGTGAACTGCTCGATGACGGTCAGTCGTCGGCCGAGATCGTGACGCAACTCCGTAACCAGAATCCGGCTTTTCAGGGTGCCAGCGCCGCCAAGTTCACGTACCTGGCTTCTGCCCATTACTGCCCGAAGTACATCACCGGCGAGGATCGTGGCCCCAAGCCCGAGGGGCAACCCGGCAACTGAGCGTCGGCGTCCAGACCGCGCTCGTCGACCGCCGTTGCGTTGCGCAATACCCTGATTGCTGTGGGCCCCAACCCCGGACCGCTGACCTGGAGCGCCGTGGTTCAGACATGGCGGCTGGACCTTGCCTCCGCGACCGCAATCGTGTTGCTTGCCGGCGGCTACGCGTGGTGCTACCGACGGGCGCGAAAGGCGGAGCAGTCAGTCGGGCCCGCTCAGGCTTGGTGCCTCGCGGCGGGCGCGGTTGTGTGGCTGCTGGCGACCGCAAGCGTGATTGGGGCGTACGCGTACATCCTGTTCTGGGTGCGCGCGCTACAGGTGGTGCTGCTGCTATACGTCGTGCCCTTGTTCATCGCGCAGGGCAAGCCGGTCACGGCTTTGCGCGCTGCGCTGGGCCCCGGGGGCCGTAATCGTATCGATCGTCTGTTGGCGACGCGGTTCGCCCGGATGGTCGCCCACCCCGCAACCACGTCGGTCGCGATGCTGGCCACGCCGTGGCTGCTTTACCTGACGTCCTGGTACACCGCGGCTCTGGAAAGTGAATGGGTGGGTGCGCCTACTCGAATCATGTTGGTGGCCATCGGGTTTGGATACTTCTATGCGCGGCTGCAAGAAGACCCGGTTCCGCGTAGGTATCCCCAATTGATCTCGTTGTTGATCACCGTCGCTGAGGCGCTCGGCGACGGTGTCTTGGGGTTGGTCATCTGGCAGGGCGCATTGATCGGCGCCGTGTATTACGCGGGGCTGCATCGGTCTTGGGGGCCGGATCAGCGGCTCGATCAGACGATCGGCGCGGGTGTTCTGTGGATCCTCGGTGACTTGGTCGGGTGGCCGTTCGTACTGCTTCTGATGCGCGCGTTGTCACGCGACGAGAAGGCGCACGCGGCGCGGGTCGACACCGAGTTGGACACGGCGGAAAGCACCGAGGACAAAAGCGTCGCACCGTCGGGGCTGTGGTGGGAGAACGATCCACAGCTGCGGGAACGATTCCGGCGGGGCTGAACGCGCGCTTTAGGCGGCCCGCGCCGTCCAGGTGAAGTTGTGCATCTCGGGGATCATCGGCGCCAGGGCGGCGGCAACTTGACCGCCGATCCGATCGGCCGCGGCCAGGGGAGTCTCGGGAGAGAGGAAGCCCTCCACCTCGACACGCAGTGTCCGGCCGGTCCACCGGGCCCGGGCGTGCGCGTGCGTGACGCCCGGCACCGTGGCGGCGACCGCCTCGGCCGTCGTGATGATCTCGGGGTCCACGCCATCGAGCAGGCGGTGAGCGATGTCGGCGGTAACCTCCCAGCCGACGTGGCAGATGAAGCCGGTGACGACGATCCCGGCGATCGCGTCGGCCCAGGTCCAGCCGAGTGCCACCCCGATCAGCCCCAGCATCGCCCCGGCCGACGACAACGCGTCCAGCCAGGAGTGCTTGGCGTCGGCCACCATCGTCGCCGAGCGAATCCGCTTGCCCACCACCAACTTGTAGCGGGCCACCAGCTGATTGCCCGCGATCCCCACGATGGCCGCGGCAATGCCCCAGCCCACGTATTCGGTACCGCCGTGCCGGAGCAGCTTGTTGATGCTCTCGTAGGCGGCGACGGCGGCGCTGCCCCAAATCACCAGGGCCACACCGATTCCGGCGAGGTCTTCGGCGCGTTCGTAGCCGTAGGGGTAGCGCTCGGTGGGAAGCTTGCGAGACGCCCGAAAGCCGACGAATACCAGGACGCTGGTGGAGACGTCCGACAGGTTGTGCAACGCGTCGCCGAGCAATGCCACCGAGCCGGACAGCAGTGCGATGGCCAACTCGACGAGCCCGGTCAGCGCCAGGCCGACGGCGCTGACGGCGACAGCCCGGTTGGCCTGCCGGCGCTCGGCCGCATCGTCGGTGAGGGTGTCGAGGGGAAAACTTGCCGCGGGGTCGCGGACGCCGTTGACGAGGTGCATAGGGCAAGCATGCCCGATCGAGGGCCGGCGCCGCACCCGAGCCGGCGCCCTGAAATCACTTGCCTTGATCGAGGCGGGGGGTCTGTTCCTTGGGTGAGCGATTGCGCCTGGGCAGCAGCATGAGCATCACCGGGAACCGCAGCAGCGCGTCGCGGTGCGAGATTTCGAGGAACACGGTCTCTATCTCGAGGTTGCGTATCGGTTGCCGTTCCATCATCAACCGCGTCCGCAAATAGTGCGGGGTCCTCAGCCACTCCACCAAATTCATGCCCGTGACTGTACTCCTCTTACGAAAGTCATTGCAGCGCATGATAATTGGTCGGGGATGTTTCCGGTGCATTGAGCGGCGCATCGCGAGTGCGGGCAGGGGCGTACTTGCCATTGTCCAGTCTCGCCACGGCCGATTGCCAGGAATTCCCCAGGTCTTATCCCCCGTTGGACGACTAAAATTCATAGCGTGAACGCGCAGGCCGAAGGCTAGCGACAATCGCCTTGGTGGACCCCCATTCACCGGAATCGCGATGAGGAAGTCGGCAGCGATATTTGTGGCCGTTGGGGCATTAATGCTCAGCGGGGCCACCGCTCACGCTGACAAGCCCTCGCCGGGTCCGACGCCGCCGCCCGGCACGCCCAAATGCCTGACGTTCGATGGCCCCCAGCTGAACTGGCTGCCCTGCGGGTGGACCACCGATGGGCGGCGATGGACGCCGCCGCCACCACCGCCCGCACCCTGACAACGGGCAGCTAATCCGATTATTCAGCTTCCCATAAGCTGAATTTTCCCTGCGCTTCCTATTCTTCGTATTCCTCCCGCATTGGAGCCGGTCCGGACGGCCTCGTCGCCGGCGTGAGAAAGGAAGTGGATCGATGCCGCTACCTCGTTGGCTTGCGCGACTGGTCGTCCCCGTCGTGGCAGTCGCGGCCTTGTTCGCCAGCGCCGCGATCGCCGTGGCGGATCCCGCCGACGACGCCTACCTCGCGCAACTGCGCGCCGCGGGATTTAGTTGGCCGCCGGACCACGACGCCGCGCTGACGGGGATGGGGCGCCTCATCTGTGACGACATCGGGTGGGGTTGGACCTACGAGCAGATCGCGCAGAATGTGCACGCCGACCTGGATCCGAGGAACGTGACGCTGGGAGACGTCGAGTCCATGGTGAGCATCGCGCATGCGACCTATTGTCCGCTTCAGCGGTGCTGGGCCGCGCACTGCTGATGGCTTCCCCGGCCGGGGTGTGGCCCGGCGGATAAACCCCGAACTCTCTCTCCGAGAAGTAGGTTCACACGGCGCGCCGTTGGCGCCGAAATTCAACTCGCTTAAGGGGCTGGTTCGGGATACCGCCGTCGTCGATGGGCTGGAGTTTCCTTAAGGAATTACGGCTGAGTTCTTACGACATTTCAAATACATAACGTTTGCTGCTGGTGTAGCGTCCCGATCAATTTCATAGGGACGTGGCAGAAAGACCGAGCGATGAAGGCAGCAATCGCGGCAGCGACGGCAGCCGTTTTTGCCCTGGGTCTGCCCACTGCCGCGCCGGCTCACGAGAGTGAGGACCTGGCCGGCGTTGTAAACGCCGTCTTGACCCGCCTTCAAGTTGGGGCCGTTCATGCGGTTGGACTGCGCTTTGACGGTCGCAGTCGTGTCCGCGTGAGCCGGCGCGGCAGTGGGCAGACCCAGGGCAAAAACGGCTGCCGTCGCTGCCGCGATTGCTGCCTTCATCGCT
>NZ_LZKH01000194.1:0-7391 GCF_001672745.1 Mycobacterium sp. E1386 | reverse complement strand
CTGCGCCGACATCGCGGGGATCGCGGAGGTCTGCCACGCGCGCGGCAAGCCGTTGATCATCGACGAGGCCTGGGGGGCGCACCTGCCGTTCCACGAGAACCTACCGACCTGGGCGATGGATGCCGGTGCGGACGTCTGCGTTGTCAGCGTCCACAAGATGGGCGCCGGCTTCGAACAGGGCTCCGTGTTTCACGTGCAGGGCGACCTGATCGATCAAGACCGCTTGTCGGCCTGCGCGGACCTGCTGATGACCACCAGCCCCAACGTCCTGGTGTACGCCGCGATGGACGGGTGGCGGCGCCAGATGGTGCAGCACGGGCACGAATTACTGGATGGGGCATTGGATCTCGCGTGCCAGCTGCGCAAGGACATCGAATCCATCCCGGATGTACAGGTGCTCGACGACGAATTGCTCGGTGTGCAGGCGTCGCACGACCTGGACCGAATGCAAGTGTTGATGGACGTGTCCGCCACGGGCACCTCCGGTTATCAGGCGCACGACTGGCTGCGCGAGCACGCCCACATCGACACCGGGATGAGCGATCACCGCCGCATCCTGGCGACACTGTCGATGGCCGACGACAAAGACACCGCCGGCCGCCTCACGGATGCGCTGTGGGCCTGGCGCAAAGCCGCCCACGACTTCGAGCCGCCACCACGCATCGACCTGCCGTCACCGGAGCAGATGGAGCTGGAAACCGTCTGCCTGCCGCGCGACGCGTTCTTCGGGCGCGTCGAATCGGTATCCACCGACCGAGCCACCGGCCGCGTCGCCGCCGAGCAGTGCACACCGTATCCGCCGGGCATTCCCGCCGTCGTACCCGGCGAGCGCCTCAACGGGGCTGTGCTGGACTACCTGTGTTCCGGTGTGCGCGCCGGCATGAACGTCCCCGACGCGGCGGATCCGTCACTGCAGACAATCCGCGTGCTTGCCTAGCGGCGATCGCAAGCGCGGGGAACCCGGGCGCCGCGGGTCACCGCCATATCATCTCCGCGGGCGCGACATCACCCGATTGCCAACGGCTTTGACGCTGTCGGGCAGCACGCGGTTGGCAGCACCCATGGCCTTGACGAGGACCGACCCGGCGACGACCTTCTGATCGCCGCGCATCAGCGACTCGAACCCTTGCCGCGCGACCTTGGCGGGATCGTCTTTGGGGCCCTTGCCCATCAGGGACTCAACCATCTTGGCTCGGCCGAAGAAATTGGTGTCCGTCGGTCCGGGCATCAGCGCCGTGACAGTGATTGGGGTGCCGCGCAATTCATCCTGGAGCGCTTCGGCGAACGATTGGACGAAAGACTTCGACGCGTTGTACACCGGCTGATACGAACCCGGCATCTGGGCCGCAATGGACGACGTGAACAGCACCTTGCCCGAGTCACGATTCGCCATGTCGCGCAACACCAGCTTGGCCAGGTGAACCGTCGAGCGCACGTTGAGGTCGACGATGCTGAGGTCGTCGGCGAGTTCGCTCTTGAGGAACATCTCGCCGCGGCCGATGCCGGCGTTGAGGGCCGCGGCGGCCAGCACGCGGTCGCCTTCGATCGTGCTCTGGTACAAGTGCTCCACCCCCTCGGGGGTGCGAAGGTCGACCTGGATCGGCTGGACGGCGGAGTCCCACCGGGAGAGTTTGTCCGGTACGTCCCTGATGGCGTCCTCTTCGGCCGCCACGACCAGGTCGTAGCCGTGTTGGGCGAACTGCTTGGCCAGTTCGAGCCCAATGCCGCTGGACGCGCCGGTCACTAAAGCTAACTGTGCTTGGGTCATACGCGACGGCTACCCGTCGTCGATGCCACCAAACTTCAGAAGCCCAGCCGACCAAGCTGTTTGGGGTCGCTCTGCCAGTTCTTGGCGACCTTGACGCGCAGGTCGAGGTAGACCTTGGTGCCGAGCAACTTTTCGATCTGGCCGCGCGCCGCGGTGCCCACCTGTCGCAGCCGGGCGCCGCCCTTGCCGATGACTATCCCTTTCTGGCTGTCGCGCTCGACGTAGAGCAGCGCGTGCACGTCGATGAGGTCGTCGCGGTCCTCCCGGGGGTTGACCTCGTCGATGACCACCGCCAGCGAGTGCGGCAGCTCGTCGCGGACGCCCTCCAACGCGGCCTCACGAATGAGCTCCGCCATCAGGACTTCCTCGGGCTCGTCGGTCAGCTCGCCGTCGGGGTAGTACGCGGGGCCGGGGGGCAGCGCCGCGGCGAGCACGTCGATCAGCACGTCGACCTGTGCCCCGGTGGCCGCGGAAACCGGGACGATCTCCGCCGAGTCGCCGACCAGCTCGCTGACCGCGACCAGCTGCGCGGCCACCCGGTCCCTGGGCACCTTGTCGATCTTGGTGACGATGGCCACCAGCGCCGTCTTCGGTGCGTTGGAACGGATTTGGTCGACGATCCATCGGTCGCCCGGGCCGATCGCCTCGTCGGCCGGGATGCACAACCCGATCACGTCGACTTCGGCATAGGTGTCGCGCACCAAGTCGTTGAGCCGCTTGCCCAGCAGAGTGCGCGGCCGGTGCAGGCCCGGCGTGTCGACCAGGATGATCTGGAAGTTCTCCCGGTGCACGATGCCGCGGATGGTGTGCCGGGTGGTCTGCGGCCGCGTCGAGGTGATCGCCACCTTGGTGCCGACGAGGGCGTTGGTCAGTGTCGACTTACCGGTGTTCGGCCGGCCGACCAAACACACGAAGCCGGAATGGAATTCGGTCATTCGCCGGCGCCCCGCCGCTCAGCCATGCTCGTCGGCCCCACGACCGGCGGAGCCGTTGGACTCGGGCTCGGCCGGGCTCAGCAGGACCGTGCCGATCCGTACCCGCCCCCGGTGGTCGGTGCCGCCTTCGGCTTGCAGGCGCAGGCCATGCGAGACCACCTCGGCCCCGGGCAGCGGAACCCGGCCCAGTTCCAAGGCGAGCAGACCGCCGACGGTATCGACGTCGAGGTCGTCGTCGAAGTCCACATCGTAGAGCTCGCCGAGGTCTTCGATGGGCAACCGCGCCGAGACGCGAAAACGTCTGTCGCCCAGGTCTTCTACCGGTGCCGTCTCCGCCTGGTCGTACTCGTCGGCGATCTCGCCGACGATCTCCTCCAGCACGTCTTCGATGCTCACCAGGCCGGCTATGGCGCCGTACTCGTCGACGAGAAGCGCCATGTGGTTGCGGTCGCGCTGCATTTCGCGCAGCAGCGTATCGAGCGGCTTGGAGTCCGGCACGAACACCGCCGGACGCATCACCTGCGCCACCGTAATGCCCCGGCCCCCGTCCCCGGACAGAAAGCTCTGCTGCACAAGGTCTTTGAGGTACACGACGCCGACGATGTCGTCGACGTTCTCGCCAATCACCGGGATGCGCGAATGCCCACTGCGCACCGCGAGGTTCAACGCCTGACTGGCAAGCTTGTCGCTTTCGATCCAGATCATCTCGGTGCGCGGCACCATCACCTCGCGGGCCGGGGTGTCGCCGAGCTCGAAGACCGACTCGATCATCCGGCGTTCGTCGGCGGCGACCACGCCGCGCTGCTGGGCCAGATCCACGACTTCGCGAAGCTCGATCTCGGACGCGAACGGCCCGTTGCGCAGGCCGCGCCCCGGCGTCAGCGCATTACCCAGGACCACCAGCAACCGGCTGAGGGGCATCAACAACCACGAAATGAGCCGCAGCGGAACGGCCGTCGTCAACGAAATGGAATACGCGTGCTGGCGACCCAGCGTGCGCGGACCGACCCCGATGACGACGAAACTGATGACCACCATGGTCGCGGCGGCCCCGAACAACGCCCAGCTCAGGCCGAAGTTGTCGTACAGGAAAAGCACCAACAGCACGGTCGCCGTGATCTCGCAGGTGATGCGCAGCAGCACCACCAGGTTGATGTAGCGCGGCCGCTCGGCCATCACCTCGGCCAGCGACACGGCGCCGGGCCGCTCCTCGCGCACCAGCTCCTGGACACGGGCCAGCGACACGGTGCTGATGGCGGCATCGATCGCCGCGAACAGCCCGCCGATAGCGATGAGCGCCATCGCGCCGAGCAGCCAAGAAAGACCGGTCAATTCCCGGAAGACCTTGACGTGGTGACAGGCTCCCCTACGTCGTCGTCGCTCCGCTTCCGACTGAGGGCCCAGGCGGTAAGGCACACCACTATCCCCAGCGTCCCGTAGCCCAGCGCCGAAGGCCACCAGGGCTGGGCGGGTTGGGTCGGCTCCTCGTGCGGCCGCACGGCGAGCACCACCAGGAAGTTGCCGTCGTCGGTCGGCCCGGCGTGCGGCAACGACTGGGTCTTCGTCACCCTGATCTGGGCGCTGCTGCTGCTGGAGTCGTTGATCTCGCCCCAGGCCATAGTGGAGTCGTCGAGCAAGAAGGTCTGCTGACTGCCCCCGGGCTGGCTTTCGTCCCGGCCCACGACCGCCACCTGGGCGACCTCCACCGTCTGGGTGGCGGCGGGGACAGCGACCAGGACAGTCTGGTACAGCTTCGGGGGGGCCGGCGGTTTGAAGTCCGGTGGCGGGGGGCCGTTAAAGCCGTCCGGCGGTACCGAGCCACCGCCATAGAAGCTGCCCGCCGCCACCCAGCTGTCACCGACCGCGGTGAACGGGACCACGCCGACGGTCGCGGCGTCCAGCACGATGCGCGAACCGGGCGCCAGATACGCCTCGCGGTCGGAACCGTTGTAGGAGTAGCGGAAGACCATGCCCTCTTTCAGAGGGTTGAAGAGCGCCGGGCGGCGGTAGGCGTCGTCGTAGTCGACGTAGTCCCAGTGGCGGGGGCGGACCAGCTTCTGATTGTCGACCTTGAGGACGTCGACGTTTTCCCGGTGGTTGCTGACGACATTCTGCACCCGCTGGTTGAAGTCGACCTGCTTCGGTGGCTTCGGGGGGTCGGCGGGATTGACCCGCGTCGCCGGTGCGGCCTTGGCCGCCGCGACCGCCTGCGGCGGAACGTCGAGCCCCCGCGGCGGGGCCACCACCGAGACGTTTCTCGACGCGTCGGGGCCCGGCGGGTTGATCGTGGCAACCGGGTTGGTGGGCGGCAGGTTTGGCGGGATGGCCGGCGGCGCATGCACCGGCTCCGGGCTCGGCGGCACGTACGGGGGAAGCTCGGGAACCTGCACCTGGGTCGGGGACGGCTGAGCCCGGCGCGGCGGCGCGTCCTGGGAGCACACGTTGGAGGTGTGATACTGCGCCACCAGATACTGACACCAATTGCAGCTGGTCGGGTTCGACCCGCCACCGGCGCAGGGGGCCGCCTCCGCCGCCCCGATCGTGTTGGCCACCAACGAGATCGGCGCGAAGACGATGGCGGCCGCAGCCGCGATTCCGAGTGCTTTGCGTAGGTTCAATTGTCGAAATACCTTGACTTGTCCAGCAATTGGCGGTCCCGCTCCTGCTGGCGGTCCTGATGGTAGGCCTCGACTTGCTCGGCGACCCACTCTTCGAGCAACCGGTCCTGAAGGGTGAACATCTCTTTTTCCTCGTCCGGCTCGCCGTGGTCGTAACCCAGCAGATGAAGCACGCCGTGGATGGTCAACAGCGCCAACTCGTGGCCGAGGCTGTGCCCCGCCGCGTCGGCCTGCCCGGCAGCGAATTCCGGGCACAGGACGATGTCACCCAGCATCGACGGCCCCGGCTCCGGGGCGTCGGGCCGGCCACCCGGCTCGAGCTCGTCCATCGGGAAACTCATCACGTCCGTCGGCCCCGGCAGATCCATCCACCGCATGTGCAGGTCGGCCATGGCCGCGGTGTCCAACAGCACCATCGACAGTTCGGCCGCCGGGTTGACGTCCATCTTGGCGATGACAAATCGTGCGACGCTGATCAACTCCGTTTCGGAGACGTCGATGCCCGACTCGTTGGACACTTCGATGCTCATGAGACGCCCATCAAACAGTCACAGCCCTCATCACCGGCGCCCACGGGAGACCGACGCGCGCCGAGCCGCCCGGTTCATCGTCAGGCCCGGCTCTTCGAATCTGGCGTAGGCGTCGACGATTTCGGAGACCAGCCGGTGGCGCACCACGTCCACACTGGTCAGCTCCGCGATGTGGATGTCCTCGACGCTGTCCAGGATCTCGATCGCCGACCGCAGACCCGACTTGGCGCCGCCGGGAAGATCCACCTGGGTGATGTCGCCGGTGATGACCATCTTCGATCCGAAGCCGAGCCGGGTGAGGAACATCTTCATCTGCTCTGCGGTGGTGTTCTGCGCCTCGTCGAGGACGATGAAGGCCGAATTCAGCGTGCGGCCACGCATATACGCCAGCGGCGCGACCTCGATGACCCCGGCGGACATCAGCTTGGGGATCAGCTCGGGATCCATCATGTCGTACAGGGCGTCATACAGCGGCCGCAGATACGGGTCGATCTTCTCGCTGAGTGTGCCCGGTAAAAAGCCAAGGCGCTCACCGGCTTCCACCGCCGGCCGGGTCAGGATGATGCGGTTCACCTGTTTGGTCTGCAACGCGCTGACCGCCTTGGCCATCGCCAGGTACGTCTTGCCGGTGCCTGCCGGGCCGACCCCGAAGACGATGGTGTTGGCGTCGATCGCGTCGACGTAGCGCTTCTGGTTGAGCGTCTTGGGCCGGATCGTCTTGCCGCGCCGCGACAGGATGTCCAGGGTGAGCACTTCGGCCGGCGACTCGTTGTCGGTGCCGGCCAGCATGGCGACGCTGTGGCGGACCACCTCCGGCGTCAACGGCTGACCGTTGGCGACGATCGCGACGAGTTCGGAGATCGCGCGCTCGGCCAGCGCGACGTCGGCGGGCTCGCCCGAGACGGTCACGGCATTGCCACGCACGTGCAGGTCGGCGTTCAGGCTGCGCTCCAGCGCGCGAAGGTTTTCGTCCGCCGAGCCCAACAAGCCGACGACGACATCGGGCGGAACATCGATGCTGCTGCGTACTTCGGCGTTGGCCTGGAGGCCTCCGGCTGCGTCAACAGCGCTGGTCTCGCGGGGCGTCACGTGGCTCTCGATGCCTGCTTTCTCGGTTTGTCGGTGGTTTGCTCGGCTGCCTAAGTCTACGCCGGGGCCCCAGATTGGTCAGCCTTCAGCCGCGTATTCGCGGGGGCCGGATGATTGCCTCGCGACGGGCCCATCCGCACCGGTCCGCCCGGGACCAGCGACGACGCGGCACGATCGCGCTACGCCCTACAGGGTGGAGGCGTGGTCCCACCGTGGGGTTAGCACGCCGAGCGCCCCCAGCGCCACCGCCGCGGCGGTCGACGTGCGCAGCACCTGGGGGCCTAGCCGCACCGGCACCGCCCCCGCTTCGGTCAACGCGGCGATCTCGTCGGGCGCGATGCCGCCTTCGGGACCAACCACGACAAGCAGCGCGGTCGCGCGGGCGATATCGAGTTTGGTCAGCGGGTCGGTGGCCGACTCGTGCAGGGCCAGCGCCACGGCTCCGGCGGCC
>NZ_LZKH01000193.1:0-2627 GCF_001672745.1 Mycobacterium sp. E1386 | reverse complement strand
GACCGACGGCCCTTCGTCGGCGCGCTGACGATGGAGTTGACCACCGACGCCGATGAGGACGTAGCGTCGTGGATCGCCGCGGGAACACCGCCGATCTGCTTTGGTTCGGGCAGCATCCCCCTCGAATCCGCTTCCGCCACAGTCGAAATGATCAGTAAGGCCTGCGCGAAGCTAGGCGAGCGGGCGCTCTTATGTTTCGGCGGAACCGATTTCAGCGGCGTGCCGCATTTCGACCACGTCAAAGTCGTGGGCGTGGTGAACTACACAAAGATCTTCCCGGCATGTCGCGCGGTCGTCCACCACGGTGGCTCCGGAACCACGGCTGCGGGTCTGCGAGCCGGAATCCCGACGTTGATCCTTTGGACCGCGGGAGACCAGCCGTTCTGGGGGTCCCACATCAAACAATTGAAGGTGGGCACATCCCGCCGCTTCTCGTCGACCACCCCCGAAACGCTGGTCAAAGACCTGCGCATGATCCTCGCCCCCGAGTACGCCGCTCGGGCGCGCGAGATCTCTGCCCAAATGACCAAGCCCGCTGACAGCGTGGGGCGCGCCGTCGATCTGCTGGAGAGCTTCACCCGCTCGGGGCGCTGTGATCGCGCCGCCGGAGTGAAGCGTAGTCCCTGAGATCGCGATGGCCCGAGGTGCAAGTTGGCAATTCGGACCAAGTTAGTGGATAGACTGCGAAACGCATTGAGGGCGTCGACGGACGTCTAGGCTCATGACCGGGAGTACTGGCATGCGGATTAAGGGGCAGCTTTGGCCGTGACTGACCACGACACGCGGTTTGCGTACCTGGACTTGCTCCGACGCGATTTGACCCGGTACGGCAATGACGAGCTGGTGCCGGTGGGCTGGTACCGCTTGGGGCGCCCCTTGTTCAGCACCCGCAATCTCATGCTCGTCCGCAAGCGCCCGTTCAATAAGCACGCGCGAGATCTGGGGCTGGATTGGCCGGCGGATGCCTTGACGATGATCGGTATGCAGCGGCTGACGAGCCTGCAGCATTGCGTGGAGACGGTGCTGGAAGAGGACATCCCCGGCGACCTGGTGGAGTGCGGCGTGTGGCGCGGCGGGGCGTCGATCTTGATGCGGGCCGTCCTGGCCGCCCACGGGGATGAAAAGCGCTGCGTGTGGCTGTGTGACTCGTTCGCCGGCGTACCGCCGCCCGATGTCGCAAACTACAAGCAGGACAAAGGGATTACGCTGCACCGGCACGCGCGCATCCTGGGAATTCCCGAGTCCGAGGTCAGATCCAACTTCGAGCGGTACGGGCTGCTCGACGACCAGGTTCGGTTCGTTCCGGGCTGGTTCAAGGACACCTTGCAGGACGCACCCATCGATCGCATCTCGGTTCTGCGGCTGGACGGCGACCTGTACGAGTCGACGATCCAGGCGCTCGACGCGCTTTATCCGCGGCTGTCACCCGGAGGCTTCTGCATCGTCGACGACTATCACGCGATCAAGGCATGCGAGCAAGCGGTGACGGACTACCGCGAAAAGCACGGCGTGACCGCGGAGATCGTCGAGATCGACGGCACCGGCGTGCTGTGGCGCAAGTAGACCGCGTCCGAGTGTCCAGTTTGAAAGTTCGTGGCTGCCAAAAGCTTTGCTCCTAGGGCTGACGAGCCGGTGAACCCGTCGAATTCGTCGCGGCTGAGGTGTCCGCGAGTGTTATGGTTGCCGCCGTGGCATCAGGGCTGACAACCGGAACCCGCCTGCGGATGTGGTGGGTACGCACCGAGTATTGGCTCGCGCGGACCATTCTCCCCGACGTTTACGCCAACGACGCGTTGGTCACGTTCAACAACTACCACGCGTTTTTGGACGATCCCGACTTCCAGCGCGCCTACCGGCGCGGTGCCCGATCCCTGGGCAAAGAGGACTGGTATCAGTGGCAGTGGCGCGTGCACGTGGGGCTGTGGGCGGCGGCCAGCGCCAGCAAGCTTGACGGCGACTTCGTCGAATGCGGCGTGAGCTACGGGTTCCTGAGCAGCGCCATCATGGAGTACCTGGACTGGGACCAGCTGGGGAAGACCTTCTACTTGCTCGATACCTTCGCCGGACTGGATCCACGCTTCGTCACCGAGAGCGAACGCCGGGCCGGGGCACTGGAGATCAGTGAAGATCACCTGCGCAACGGTATGTACGCCAGCGGAGTCGACAGTGTCCGCGCGAATTTCGCGGAGTGGCATAACCACCGCATCATCGTCGGTGCGGTCCCGGAGACGCTCGACGAGGTCGACGCGAAAACCGTGGCCTATCTGCACATTGACATGAACTGCGCCCCACCGGAAGTCGCCGCACTGCGCTATTTCTGGCCACGGCTCACTCCCGGTGCCTTCGTGCTCTTGGATGACTACGCGAACCGGGGGCGCGACGAGCAGCGCGCCGCCATGGATGCGGTGGCAGATGAACTGGGTGTAAAGATCTGCGCGTTGCCCACGGGGCAGGGCCTGCTGATCAAGCCGGCTCGTTAAGCAAGCGCTTCAGTCGGAAGGCTTCTCACGGGCAGCCTTTTCCAAGAGATCGGCGGCCTTAGCGACGCTCTCGGCAGGGGTCGTCATCCGGCTGGCGAGTTCCCGGGCCCGGGTCGCGTATTCGGGGGCGAGGATCTCGCGCAGGTC
>NZ_LZKH01000192.1:0-42238 GCF_001672745.1 Mycobacterium sp. E1386 | reverse complement strand
CAGCTCGCACTTCTCGGGACCACCCGCGATCCCGACGACACGAGCCCCGGCGGCCTTGGCGAGTTGGCCGGCGACCGACCCGACCGCGCCGGCCGCCGCGGAGACGACGACCGTCTCGCCCGGTCGCGGCTTGCCGATGTCGCGGATCCCGATCCACGCGGTGAGCCCGGTCATCCCGAGCGCACCCAGGTAGGCGCTCGGCGAGATGCCCGCTGCCACGTCCACCGGATTCACCATCGCCGTGTCCGAAAGGACCGCGTACTCCTGCCAGCCGAGCAGGCCCTGCACTTTCTGACCGACCGGATACTTGGAACTCTTGGAGGCGACCACCTCGCCGAGCCCGCCCGCGCGCATCACCTCGCCGATCCCGACCGGAGGCAGGTAGGACGGGGTGTCGTTGATCCACATGCGGTTGGTCGGATCCAGCGAGATCCAGTCGACCCGCACGAGCGCCTGGCCGTCGCCGATCTCGGGCACCGCCTCCTCGCTCAGTGCGAAGGTGTCCGGGCCTATGCGGCCGGTGGGGCGTTCGCGGAGCAGAAAACGGCGGTTTCGATCGGACATAAGCGCACCGTACCCTTCAACCAGGGGGCCGCCGAACGAAAGGTTTTGCGCGGTGAACGTGATGTCGCGAATCGTCGTTGTTCCCGTCGCCGCGCTGACGGTGCTGACAGCGGCCGCCCTGTCGCTGCCCGGGACGGCCGCCGCAGATCCGCCGCCCACCCAGCAGATCACCGTCGTGGCCGTCGGACCCGATGGCCAACCGATGAACGGTTACCACGTGGCGTCCGGACCGGGCAACGTCGGCCAGGCCAGCGAGTGCTCGTCACCGTCACCGTCAGCGCTGGCCGACAACGTCTATTCCTGCTCACCAACCGCGGTGGGCGCCCTCACCTGTTGGCCGTCGACGCCCGGATCGCTGCTGTGCGTGGACAATCCCTGGGACAGGAGCATGCATCGGGTGAACTACGACGGCCCGCTGCCGCCCGTGCAGGCGCCAACCACTCCGGACCCGTTCGCGCTGACTCTCGATGACGGCACGCGCTGCCTGTTCCGCAACGGTGGCGCCTGGGGTGGTCGCGCCGACGGGTATGTCCCGGTCTACGGGTGTGGCCCCGGCGGTGGCGGCAATACCGCGGTGTTGTGGCTGCCCAGCCAGGGCGCCGGGAGTTGCATCGACCGCTCATCATCGGCGTGGACGGTCAAGGTCGGTCAAATCGGCCGAGCCGACACCGTCTATCCACCGCCCCAGACCCGCGCGGTGACGGAAGCATGGTTTGCCGGGGGCAAGGCCGGCCAATAGGGCCTCGGCCGTGCTGCTATAACGCACGTATGTCAGCCCCCAGATACACGATCACCCACGTTTCAGACACCGCCCGCTGGACCGCGTTGCACCGGGCGACCGAAACCGCCCGTCCCGACGCGCTGTTCAGCGACCCGCTCGCCGAGCGCCTCGCGGGCGAGCACGGCCGCGAAATCGTCGCCAACGTCCCACGGTCGACCCGAAACGGCTGGTGGCTCGTCGCGCGCACCAAGATCATCGACGACGCCATCGCCGAAGCGATCGCCGGCGGCTGCGACCGGGTGCTGAACCTGGCCGCCGGTCTGGACACCCGCCCGTATCGGCTGGAGCTTCCGGCCGACTTCACGTGGGTGGAGGCGGACCTACCCGACCTGCTCGCGGAAAAGACGCAGCTCCTTGCCGACGAGGCGCCCCGGTGCCGGCTGACCCGCACCGCCGTCGACCTGGCCGACGCGGCGGCCCGCGACGCCTTCCTGGACGAGGCTCTGCGCGGCGCCACCAAGGCGCTGGTGCTGACCGAGGGCCTGTTGATGTATTTGGAAGACAGCGACGTCGTCGCGCTCTCCGCGGCGATCAAGCGACCCGAGGTCGCCTGGTGGCTGCTCGACTTCGCCGGTCCCGGTCTGAAGAAGATGCTGAACAAGAAGATGGCCGGCATGCTGCAGAACGCGCCGTTCAAGTTCGCACCCGAGAACGGGTTGGCCTATTTCGAAAACCTGGGCTGGCACACCGTCGAAGTCGAGGCGCTCTACCTCGCGGCCCACCGGTTGCATCGCTTGCCGGTGTGGATGCGCCCGCTCGCGTGGCTACCCCAGCCGGACCCGCGGCACCCGGGCGGCAGGGCATGGAGTGCGACCGCCCTGCTCACCCATTGAGCGCGCCTACCAGACGCGGATCCAATCGACGAGCATGTCGGCGGGATAGCTTCCCGGCCCCGGGTCGCCGCCGCCGGACCCGGCCACCGCCAGGTTGAATACCGGGTAGACCGTGTAGCCCGGTCCGTTGAACGGCCAATCCGGCAGCGAGCTCGCCGGCACGTCGAAATACGGCTGGGCCCCTTCGGAATAGTCCTTCCAGAACCGGATGCCGGCCTCGTCCCACTGCGTGCGCCAGGTGTGCCACGCGCTGTCCATCGCGATGTTGTGGGTTTTCCACTCGCCGCCGTTGGCTTTCGCGTGAACGGTGGTGGCCGAGGGCCAACTGCCGTTGCCGTACCACTCCATGACGTCGATCTCACCCTGGTCGTCATTACCCAGCCAGTAGGCGGGCCAGGCGCCCGCAGTCAGGCAATTGAGCTTGATACGGGCTTCCCAGGTATGGCCGACGCCACCCCGCCAGAGGCTTTGGACCTTGCCGCTGTAGTAGGTGGGGCCGTCCTTGGCGGCGCGCAGAACCAGGTTGGAGTTGCCGTCGAGGAAGACGTTGCGACGGTCGTCGCGGTACTGCCCGATGTGCTCGGGCAGCTCCCAATACGTCGGATCCTTGATGGATTCGCGGGCCTTCGCGACCGTCCACTTCGACGAATCCGGCGCCGAGCCGGCGGCTCCGTCGAATTCGTCGTGAAAAATGTAGGTGCCGGTTTGGCCGCTCGGAGTGGCGGGAGCGGGTGCGCGATTCGGGCGGGCCAGGGCCTGCGGCGCAGGCAGCGCGGCAGCGAGCACGCCGATCCCGGTCGTCAACATCATGCGGCGGCGGTCCATCTTGGGCATACGCGGGGACGATAGCAGCCACCGCCGTCCAGACCGAACTCCGAAATCTGTCGGTGCTCGCCGCTAACGTTTCGAATCGCCGGCGGGCCAGCACGGACGGCGGAGTGGTAACGGCGGCAGGATTAGTCGAAATTCATGGCTAATTCTCAACTTGGTGGGTGGTTTGGTCTCAGGATCGGCCGGGCATTCTGAGATCACAAGCCGATAACCACAAGTCGTAGAGTTTTTGCGGGTTGCACTGGGAGGAGTTAACGATCGTGGCGAATTCAACGGGAGCGACGGTTATTTCCCTTCAGTCTCACCCGCGATGGGCTGCGGCTCGGCGTCAGGAGCGCGAACGCCGTGAGGCTATGCGCCGTCATCCCGCTTTCCGCGCCAGCCAGCGTGCCGCGGTCGCCGGTGGCGAGGTCATCCCGCTGATCCGCGACTTCAAGCTCTACTCGAGCACCAACACTTCGGCCTGAACAATTCCGCGCGCAAATTGCGCAAAAGGCGGCCGCGGCGTGGGCTTGCTCGCACACGTAATCGGGCCGCGGAAAACGTTCCGATAACTTCCCCTCTCTCTTGAGGGAGCGCGCGGCTGCCCCCGTTGGGGAGCCACAGCCGGCCGCCCGAATTTTCGGATTGCACCCGTTTACATCATTCCCGCCGTTTACTACCGTGGGTAGTAGAAGTCGTTGGGAGACGCGATGTCGAACAATTCGTTTTCGAGTACAGCGCACCGTCCGCTCACCGCGGCGATGGTCGGGTTCGCCGCCGCGTACGCCCTGCACGCGATCGATCACCTTCGGCGGGGAATGGCGGCCTCGCCGCCGTCGATCATGGTCGGCGGCACGATCCAGGGCATCATCGTGCTGATCGCCGTAGTGCTCGTGGTGCGTCATCACCCGCGGGCTTGCGAGGCGGCGATCGCGGTGGGTTACGGCAGCGCCGCGCTGTTCGTCTATGCCCACGTGCTGCCGACGTTCCTGCCGGACTTTCAGGACAGCTTTACGTCCGGGCCCCGCATCAACGTCACCTGGTTCTCGTGGGTCACCGCGGCCGCCGAGATCGGCGCGGGCCTGGCGCTCGGGTACGTGGGAGTGCGGGCGCGACGGCGTTGGGCCGCGAGCTTGCCGGCACGGGTCGCGTCGCAGGCCTAGGTCGCGCACAACCGCGTCTAGCGATCCGCGCGCCGGATCGGATCAGAGCTTGCCGGCGACGAAGTCGGCCGCCTGGTTGGCCATCCCCGCGTCGATGTACGCACCGGCGAGGTGTTGCGGCCAGTTCGCCTTCCAGGTGTTCGGGTCGGCGGGGTTGCAGATGGGGTCGGCGCCGTGGCACAACTCGATGGTCCGGTCGTTATAGATCGGGCTGAAGTTCGTGATCGGACCGACCCACTGGCTGCCGTTGCCGAAGAGGGCCACGGCAGCGATGTGCTGGTCGGCGCCCGGCGGCAGCGGGCTGTCGAAGCCGAACGCGCTGATGGGCGCCGCGAGGACCACGTCGGTCACCGCCGCGCCGAGCGAGTAGCCGCCGAGCACCAGCCGGCTGTTCGGGCATGTGTTGATCATGTCCTGAACGTGGTGGCTCATGTCGTTGGCACCCTGAGCAACCTCGGTGTCGGCGGGGTAATTCACCGCGTAGACGCCGATGTTCTTGTTGACCTTGGATCGCAGTGCACTGATGAACGCGTTGCCCAGCGCTCCCGGTCCCGGCGATTCCATTCGGCCGCGGGCGAAGACCACCTGTGCCTGTGGGCAGTTCGCGGCCGCGGCGCTGGGCATTACGGACGAGGGGAGCGCAGCGGGCAAAGCGGCCGCGGCCACGATGAGGACCGCCGCCAGGCCGATGTCACCGAGTCTGCGGGGAAACACAGCATGATGGTAAAGCGGTCCCGGCCCGGCCGCTGGGCTTAGGCAAAGCGCCCTCAGTCCGGTCGCCTCGACCACCGTGGGGACGCCAGTGGCGCGAACGATAGGTTCAGCGGATGAGTCACGTCGATGCGAGTGCGCCCGAGCGCCTGTTCGCGCTGGCCGAACAGGTACCAGGGTTCCTGCCCGCCGACGAGGGACGGGCGCTCTACGACGCCGCGCTGCGGTATCTCGACGGCGGCGTCGCCGTCGAGATCGGCACGTATTGCGGCAAATCCACCCTGTTGCTCGGCGCCGCGGCCCAACAAACCGCGGGCGTGCTCTACACGATCGACCACCATCACGGCTCCGAGGAGCACCAGGCCGGCTGGGAGTACCACGACGCCTCGCTGGTCGACGAGGTCACGGGATTGTTCGACACACTGCCGACCTTCCGTCGCACGCTCGATGCCGCGGGGCTGGACGACCACGTCGTCGCCGTCGTGGGCAAGTCGCCGATCGTGGCCTCCGGATGGCGGTCGCCGCTGCGCTTTTTGTTCATCGACGGCGGCCACAGCGAGGCTGCCGCGAACCAGGACTTTGACGGATGGGCGAAGTGGGTGACCGTTGGCGGCGCGCTGGCCATCCACGACGTCTTCCCGGACCCGAGGGACGGCGGCCGACCCCCTTACTACATCTACTGTCGCGCACTCGATTCCGGCCAGTTCCGGGAGGTTTCGGCTACCGGGTCGCTGAGGGTCCTCGAGCGTGTCAGCGGCCAGCCGGGCGAGGCGATCTAGCCGGATTCACGTCAGCGGCCGGGGCCGGCCGAGACGCATTCGCAGTCGAAGTCGGTCTGCAGACCCATCGGCAAGCCCTCGGCACGGAAAATGCCGGCGCCCGCGGTGGTGTTGGACAGCGCGTCCGCGGCGAGGATCATCGCCGCTCCCGTCCACGTGGTGCGCTCCTCGGGCCAGCGTTTCCCATCGGCGAACACCAAACCCGTCCAATAGGAGCCGTCTTCCTCGCGGAGATGCTGCATGGCGCCGAACTGTCGATGGGCGGCGGATCGCTGACCGATGGCGTCCAGCGCCATCACCAGCTCGCATGTCTCGGCGCCGGTGACCCAGGGTCGGTCCACCACACAGCGAATGCCCAGTCCGCCGACCACGAAGTCGTCCCACCGCTGTTCGATTCGCGCGGCCGCCGCGGGCCCGCGCATCGCGCTACCGAGAATGGGGTAGTACCAGTCCATCGAGTAGCGGTCCTTCTCGGTGAACGCCTCGGGATGCGCGGCTATCGCGTGCCCGAGCCGGCCCAGCGCCAGTTCCCACTCCGGCTGCGGCTCGCCGACCAGGGCCGCCAGCGCCAAGGCGCACCGCATGCTGTGAAAGACGCTTGCGCAACCCGTCAGCAGCGCTTCGTCCAAAGGACCGGCTTCACTGCGGGCCCAACAGATCTCGCCATAGCCGACCTGCAAGTCGATGACGAAGTCGATCGCCTTGTGCACGACCGGCCACATCTGAGCGGCGAAGCGCCGGTCGCCGGTGACGAGCACGTGGTGCCAGACGCCGGTGGCGATGTAGGCGCAGAAGTTGCTGTCGCTGTTGGCATCTTCGATGACCCCGGCGCGCAGCTGGATCGGCCATGAGCCATCCGGCCGCTGGGTGCGGCGACTCCATTCGAACGCGGCGCGCGCCGGTTCCAGCAGCCCGGCGGCGGTGAGCGCCATCGCGCACTCCACGTGATCCCACGGGTCGGTGTGACCCCCCTCAGACCAGGGGATGGCCCCGGTGGGTTCCTGCATGGCTGCGATTGACAGCGCGGTTTGACGGCATTGCTCGGGGGTAAGGACGCCCGGGACCGATGGTGGGTTAGACCGACGCAACTGAATATCCCACCGTCGCTTCGCTTTCTGCTTGCGGCTGTTTGACGAAATACATCGCCACACTCTTGCCGACCAGCGGATTGAGTAGCGATTCCGCCAGCTGCGTGATCTTCGGCCGTTGCATCAGGTCCCACACCAGGAGTTGGTGGTACGCCGACACGGCCCGGTGATCGGTGTTAGACACTCCCACAGCGCATTTCAACCACCAGAAGGGGGAATGCAGTGCGTGCGCGTGGTGGGAATGCGTCATTCGCATTCCGCCATCCGAAATCTTGGCGCGCAAATCGCTGGCCCGGTAGATGCGTACGTGGCCGCCCTCGTTGCTGTGGTATTCATCGGACAGCAGCCAACAAACCCGCTCGGGAAGCCATCGCGGCACACTGACGGCCAGGGTGCCGCCGACCTTGAGCACCCTGATCAATTCGGCGATGGCGGCGTCGTCGTGCGGTATGTGTTCCAGGATTTCGGACGCGATCACGCAGTCGAATGTCTCGTCGGCGTACGGCAACTTCAACGCGTCACCGAGGACCACCTTCGCCGATGCGCCGGCGGGCGCCTCACCGCCCTCGGCCATCGCGCGCAAAATGGTGTCCACCGAACGCAATTCGCTCTCATCGCGGTCGAACGCCACGACGTCGGCACCGCGTCGATACGCTTCGAACGCATGCCGGCCGGCTCCGCAGCCGACGTCGATGACCTTCGTCGCCGGTCCCACCCGTAGCCGGTCGAAATCGACTGTCAGCATTGCGCTTCCCCTTCGGGAGCGGCCGGGGCGGCGTTGCGCGCGATCGCCCGCTCATACACCCGGACGGTTTGAGCGGCCACGGCCTCCCAGCTGAACACGTTGACCGCGCGGGTTCGTCCCGCCTTGCCCAGACTCCGTCGCTTCTCCGGCGAATCCAGCAGGTCTCCGAGGGCGCGGGTGAGCGCGTCGACGTCGGCGGGCGGTACCAGCTCGGCGCACGCGCCGTCGGTGCCGAGAACTTCGGGGAGCGCGCCGACCCGACTCGCGACGATCGGAGTCCCGCTGGCCATCGCCTCCACCGCCGGTAGCGAAAACCCTTCGTAGAGCGAGGGAATGCAGGCGACTTCGGCCGAGGCGAACAACGCGGCCAGCTCGGCATCGGAAAGCCCGCTGGTGATGTGGACCATGTCGGAGATGCCGAGCTCGGCGATCAGTTTGTGGGTGGGGCCGTTGGGTTCCACCTTGGCGACCAGCCGCAGCTCGAGATCCCTGCTCGTACGCAGCCGCGCGACGGCGTGCAGCAAGGTGCGCACACCCTTCAGCGGCGTATCGGCACTGGCAATCGCGATGACCCGCCCGGGTTGCCGGGGAAGGGATCCCGGCTTGAACAGTTCGGTGTTCACGCCCAGCGGCACCACGTGCAGCTGGTCGGGCGAAACCCCGAAGTCGCTCACGATGTCGGCGGCCGACGACGACGAAACTGTCAGCAGGTCCGGAATCTGGCGCGCCACTTGCTGCTGCATCGCCAGAAATCCATACCAGCGCTGCACCAACGGCTTTCGCCACCATCGCGCGGCCGCCAGGTCGAGCACGCGGTCACGGGTGATGGGATGGTGCACAGTAGCCACCACGGGCAGTCCCGCGCCCGCGATCGTGAGGAGGCCGGTGCCCAGGCTCTGGTTGTCGTGGACGACGTCGAAGTCGGCCGTCCGGGATGCCAGCAACCGGGCGGCGCGCATGGTGAACGTCCGCGGTTCCGGAAAGCCCGCCGTCCACGTGGTGAGCAGTTCCAACAGGTCGATCGAGTCGCGGATCTCACTGGGCCGTGGCACCCGGAAGGGATCGGGTTCACGGTAGAGGTCAAGGCTCGGCACTTGGGTCAGCCGCACCCGCGGGTCGAGCAGGTCGGGGTAGGGCTGGCCCGAGAACACCTCGACGTCATGACCCAGTTCCACCAGACCGTGGCTGAGATGGCGCACGTAGACGCCCTGTCCGCCGCAATGGGTTTTACTACGGTAGGACAGCAGGGCAATTCGCATACTCAACTCTTCTTTGCTGGTGAATGACCGCGGAATGGCGCCGAATCCATCGCGGTCAACGGGCTCCCGAACCCCGCGACAGCAAACTGGACATGTGTCCAGACTATAGTTCGATCACCTAATCGAGCGCAACGAGCTCGGGCGTCACCGGGTCCCGGGTAAACGGTCTGACGGAATTCCGGCACCCAAAGATCATGCCATTAGGCCCCGAACGGAATTGAACCGTTCGAGCCACCCGCGCGTGCTCCCAGGTATAGGAAGCTATACCCAGCTCGGGATGAGGAGTGGCCGTGGGTGCCGTGTTGAAACCGCGTTACGACGTCATCGTGTGTGGCGCCGGGTCCACGGGGTCGGTCGTCGCCGCCCGCCTCGAGTAGCAGCACCTTCACGTCCGGGTTCTCCGCCAGGCGGGCGGCTCCGACGACCTGCCGGCGGTGAAGGAAGCCGGCCAATGGCCGTCCAACCTGGGAAGCGACCGCGACTGGGGCTTCGCCGCCGAACCCGACCCGCGCCTGCACGGGCGCTCCATCCCGTTCTCGATGGGCAAAGTGCTGGGCGGCGGGTCGAGCATCAACTTGATGGTGTGGTCGCGCGGACACCGCGGCGACTGGGACCACTTCGCCGCCGAATCGGGCGAGCCCGCGTGGGCGTACGCGCGGGTCTTGGAACTGTATCGGCAACTCGAGGACTGGCAGGGCACAGGCGAGCCGGATCATCGTGGCAGGGGAGGACCGGTGTTCGTCGAGCAGGCCGCCGGCCATCCGCTTGGACCGGCGGTCTTGGACGCGGCGCGGGCTCACGGCATCCCCACCTACCAGAGTCCGAACGGCCGCTTGATGGAGAATGCGCGCGGCGCCGCTGTTGCCGACCTACGCAGCCGCAACGGCAGGCGCGAGTCCGTGTTCCGCACCTACGCCGGCCCGGTGCTGGGCCGGCCGAACCTGACGGTGTTGCCGCACGCGATGGTCACCCGCGTCATCTTCGAAGCCGACCGGGCGATGGGCATCGAAGTCTTGCATGCGGGTGCGGTTCATCAGGTGGCCGCCGAGGCGGAGGTCGTTTTGTCACTCGGCGCGATACATACCCCCAAGGTGCTGATGCAGTCCGGCGTGGGCGACGCGCAGGAATTGCGGCGTGTCGGAATCGCCGTCCGCCGGCACCTACCCGGCGTCGGACGCAATTTCCAGGATCATTTCGGGTTCGACTGCGTGTGGGAGTTTCCGGATTCGGTGCAGGGCAGCACCCAGGTTGCGGCGACGATGTTCTGGGACTCGGGAGCGGCCGATGTTCAGGGACCCGACCTCTTCGCCTGCTTGGGCCCCTTCCCCAAGGCGACCCCGGAGAACGCCGCGAGATACGGCCTGCCGGCCAACAGTTGGATTCTGTTCGGCTCCCCAACTCACCCCACGAGCCGCGGGCGCCTGCGGTTGTCGGGGCCGAACGCGGCCGACCCGATCCGCATCGAGGCGAACGCGCTGTCGAACCCCGACGACCTCAAGGCCGCGATCGCCTGCATCGAGACGCTGCGCGAAATCGGCAACTCCGCCGAACTGCGCCCGTTCGTCGCACGCGAAGTCATGCCGGGTGACCTCTCGGGCGCCGAACTCGATGATTACCTGCGTTATGCCGTGACCACTTACTGGCACGAATCGGGGACGGCGAAGATGGGTCGTGACCCCGCGTCGGTGGTTGACGGACGCCTGAAGGTGTACGGCATCGAGAACCTGCGCGTCGCCGACGCATCGATCATGCCGCGAATTACGAGCGGCAACACCATGGCTCCCTGTGTGGTGATCGGAGAGCGCGCCGCACAGTTCATCAAGGCCGAGCACCGGCTTTGAGCTGTTTGTTACCATCGCGCGGTGCAGGGTTCGGCTGCATCAGGTGAATGCCGCGGGCGGCGATCGGCTTCGCGACGCGACGTTCTGAAACTTGCCCTGGCGCCGGCTTTCCTCAGCTTCGTGACGTCGGCCGCCAGCTCCACCGCGCCAACGGCATCCGCCGCCGACATACGGCTGATCGACTTCGCCGAGCGCAGGATTTCCCCGGACGAGATCAAATCCGCGGGCTATGCCGGGGTGGTGAATTACGTTTCCGAGTCGCGGCCGGGCGCGAATTTCGAGGCCAAGCCGATCACCCGCGAGTACGCCGACGCGCTGCGCGCGGCGGGCCTGCAGATCGTCAGCAATTTCCAGTACGGCAAACCGGGGTGGCCGGACCCGTCGGACTACACCCGCGGCCACGACGGCGGGGTGGCGGATGCCCAGACGGCGCAACGGCTGCACGCCGCGGCCGGGGGCCCGGCGTCGGCCCCGATATTCTTCAGCGTCGACGACGACATCGACGAGAACACCTGGAACAGCATTGCGGTGCAATGGTTTCGGGGGATCAACTCCGCACTGGGCGTGGGCCGCACCGGCATCTATGGGCATGCCAATGCGTGCGGCTGGGCGATCCGGGACGGCGTCGTCGGGAACTCGACCACGCCCGGGCATCGGTGGGCGTGGCAGACCAAGTCGTGGTCACACGGCGCTCGTGAACCCGCGGCGGTGCTCTACCAGGCGGTGGTCAACAGCCCCGCCAACCCCAGCCCGCTCCTCGGCGGGATCAACGTGGACATCGACGAGGTGTTGGCCGCCGACTACGGCCAGTGGGACTTCGCGCGCTGACCTAACGCACGGCGCCCCGCGAGCCCATGGCCCGCGGGGCGCCGCTTGGTATCCGGGTGTTACTTCAGATCGAACCGGTCGTTGTTCATGACCTTGACCCACGCCGCGACGAAGTCCTCGACGAACTTCCCCTGATTGTCGTCCTGGGCGTAGACCTCGGCCAGCCCGCGCAGCACCGAATTCGACCCGAACACAAGGTCATTCGCGGTCGCGGTCCACTTGATCGCACCCGAGGCCCGGTCGCGGCCCTCGTAGACGTTCTCCGCGGTCTCCGACGGCTTCCACTCGGTACCCATGTCGAGCAGGTTGACGAAGAAGTCGTTGGTCAACGCTCCGGGCCGGTCGGTGAACACCCCGTGCTTGGTGCCGCCGTGGTTGGCGCCGAGCGCACGCAGGCCGCCGATGAGCACCGTCGTCTCCGGGGCGGTCACACCGAGTAGGTACGCCCGCTCCATCAGCAGGTGCTCCAGGGGAGCCTTCTCTCCCGCACGGACGTAGTTGCGGAAGCCGTCGGCCCGCGGCTCGAGCACCGCGAACGACTCCACATCCGTGTTCTCCTGGGAGGCGTCGGTGCGCCCCGGCGCGAAGTGCACCGAGATCTCGTAGCCGGCGTCCTTCGCCGCCTTTTCGACCGCCGCGGATCCCGCCAGCACGATCAGATCGGCCAGCGAGATCTTCTTGCCGCCCGATGCCGAGCCGTTGAAGTCCTGCTGGATCTTCTCCAGCACGGGCAACACCTTGTCCAGCTCGGAGGGCTCGTTGCACTCCCAGTTCCGTTGCGGCTCCAGGCGCAACCGCGCCCCGTTGGCGCCACCGCGCTTGTCGGTGTTGCGGTAGCTCCCGGCCGCCGACCAGGCGGTCTTGACCAGCTGGGGAACGGACAGGCCCGCCCCGAGGACCTTGGTCTTCAGCTCAGCGACGTCGTTCTCGTCGACCAGCTCGTGGTCGACGGCCGGAACCGGGTCCTGCCAGAGCTGCGGCTCGGGAATCCACGGGCCGAGGTAGCGGCTGATCGGTCCCATGTCGCGGTGCAGCAGCTTGTACCAGGCCTTGGCGAACGCCTCGGTCAGCTCCTCGGGGTGGTCCAGCCAGCGCCGCGTGATGTCGCGATAAATCGGGGACTCGCGCATCGAGATGTCGGTGACCAGCATCGTCGGCGCCCGGCCCGGCCCGCCGAACGGATCGGGGATGGTCCCGGCGCCGGCGCCGTCCTTGGCGACGAACTGCCAGGCATCACCGGGGCTCTTGGTGAGCTCCCACTCGTAGCCGTACAGCGTCTCCAGGAAGGTGTTGTCCCACTGGGTCGGGGTCGGCGTCCAGACCACCTCCAGGCCGCTGGTGATGGCGTCCTTGCCAACGCCGGTGCCATACGAGCTCTTCCAGCCCAGCCCCTGCTGTTCGATCGGGGCGGCCTCGGGCTCGGGTCCGACCAGATCGCCACTGCCGGCGCCGTGGGTCTTGCCGAAGCTGTGCCCGCCGACGATGAGCGCGGCCGTCTCCTCGTCGTTCATCGCCATACGGCCGAACGTCTCGCGGATGTCGATCGCCGCGGCGATGGGATCCGGCTTGCCTTCGGGCCCTTCGGGATTGACGTAGATCAGACCCATCGTCGTCGCCCCGTAGGGCTGGGCGAGGTCGCGCTCGCCGGAGTACCGCTTGTCGGTGCCCAGCCAGGTGTCCTCCTCGCCCCACAGGATTTCTTCCGGCTCGAAGACGTCTTCGCGGCCGAACGCGAAGCCGAAGGTCTTGAACCCCATCGATTCCAGGGCGCAGTTACCCGCGAAGATGATCAGGTCCGCCCAGGAGATCTTGTTGCCGTACTTCTTCTTCACCGGCCACAGCAGCCGGCGGGCCTTGTCCAGGCTCACGTTGTCCGGCCAGCTGTTGAGCGGGGCGAACCGCTGCATGCCCTGGCCGCCGCCGCCCCTGCCGTCGAAGATGCGGTACGTGCCGGCCGCGTGCCAGCTCATCCGGATGAAAAGGCCGCCATAGTGGCCGTAGTCGGCGGGCCACCAGTCCTGCGAGGTGGTCATCACCGAGATGACGTCTCGCTTCAGCGCCTCGACATCGAGCTTGGCGAACTCCTCGGCGTAGTTCCAGTCCTCGCCGTAGGGGGTCGATTTCGGGTTGTGGGGCTGCAGCATCGACGGGTCGACCTGATCCGGCCACCAGTCGCGGTTGGTCAGCGGCCCGCGCGCCTTCGGTTCGGGCGAGGAGATCGCGGGGTTTTCGCTCTCGCTCCTGCTGGCCGTCTTGGAGTCGTCGTGCGGCGGCCGGCTTTCGGATATATCTGACACAGCAATCCTTCCTTGGTGATTGGGCTGCGATCTAGGGACCTGCAGTCGAACAGTCGGGGCACACGCCCCAATAGATGACCTCGGCCTCGTCCAAGACGAAGCCGTCCAGAACGTCGTTGTCGTCAGACGGTGTGAGGCAGGGCGCCTCACCGACCGCACAGTCGATGTCGGCGATGACGCCGCAGGACCGGCACACGACGTGGTGGTGGTTGTCGCCGACTCGCGACTCGTAGCGGGCGACCGACCCGGACGGCTGGATCCGGCGCACCAGACCCACCGTGCTCAGCGCGTTGAGGACGTCGTACACGGCCTGGCGGGAGACATCGGGCAGCCCCACGCGCACCGCGGAGAAGATGGTCTCGGTGTCCGAATGCGGATGAGCGTCCACCGCCTCCAGCACGGCGATCCTCGGTCGGGTCACCCGGAGATCGGCCATCCGCAGTCGCTCCGCGTAATCGGCCGTCGATGACACCGCACCAATATGACGCACTTATCTGGAACGAGTCAAGAGTTTACTGTGAAGTGGCGCACAACTCACGGTGACGAATGAGCTACATCACGCGATTCTAGGTTGGCTTTAGCGCGCTGCCTTTGCGCCAGTCGTCCCAACTGATCGTCCAGTCGCCGTTCTGCGCCAGTGTCAACGGGGGGCCGCCGCTGTTGCGGACCTCGACCACATCACCCGGCACGGAGAAGTCGTAGAACCATTTCGCATTGTCGGCGTTGAGGTTCAGGCATCCGTGCGAGGTGTCCCGATGGCCCTGGGCCCAGACCGTGGCATCGAGCTCATGCAGATAGATGCCGTCGGTGCTGATCTTGGTGGCCCAGTTGATGGTTTCGCGGTAGCCCAGGCGGGAGTTCTTGGGCAGCCCGAACGTGGAGGAGTCCATCACGACGGGGTTGCCCTTGTCGAGCACGGTGTAGACGCCCGGGGGAGTCCACAGCGAGATGCTCTTGCCGCCGACGTTTTCGGTCCCGCCCATCCCCATCGAGGTGGGCATCGTGCGGACCAGGGCGCCGTTGTTGAAGACGCTGACCTGATGGGTCGCGTCGTCGGCGATGGAGACGTGGGCGTCGCCGATCCGGAACGACGCCTTGGTGTCGTCTTGCCCGAATAGGCCGTTACCCAAAGCGATTCCATAAATCTTGGCCTCGGCCGTGACGGTCGTGCCCGGCGCGTAGTAGTGCTCCGGGCGCCAGTGGGCGTTCTGGTCGTCGACCCAGTACCACGACCCCTCCACCTTGGGGTCGGTGGTCACCGCCAGATGCCGCTCCGCTTCGGCACGGTCGGCGATCTGCTCGTCGAAGTGGGCGACGATCACCATCCCGACGCCATAGGTCCCGCCGTCTTTGAGGGCGGCCTCCGACGTGGTGGTGAACGAAACCTTGGTCTGGTTAGACGGCTTCAGCGTCGAAAAGGACGAAACTTGCGTCGAGGCAACGCCATTGGGGCCCCGGCTGGTGACCGTCAGGGTGTAGGTGCGGCCATAGCCCAGGGGGACGGTGGGCTTCCATACGGTGCTATCCGGTGTCATGACGCCCTGCACGGACTTGCCGCTCTCGTTGACCATGCGGACCTCGGTCAGCGTCCCGGCGTCCGCCTTGACCATCACCTGTGCGAGCGGGTCCACGTCGCGCGCATCGGGGCCCGGCGTGATCGTGACCTGTGCCGGTCCAGCGGGTTTCGACGATGAGTTGCGATGACCGCAGCCACCTAGGGATGCCGCAACCAGGACCACGCCCATAACTGCGGCGACCACGAGCAGTAATCGCCGCAGCCCGCCGCTCCTGGGGATCCGGCGAACGGACCGGTCACTGGTCTTGGACATCATTGAGCTATCGGATCCTTGCGTTCTGTTGGGTGCCGGGTCGAATCGCTGCCCAGGCGGCCATGTTGTCCATCAGATGCCACGGACGTGCGGTTTTTAAACCGACCGGCGCACGGGCGAGGATCATGGCGGCATGGTCGACGACGAACTCGACAGTCTGTATTCGGCGCCGCCGAAGGATTTCACCGCGCAACGCACCAAGTTGGCCGCGGCGGCCAAGCGCCGGGGCGACGACGCCGGAGCCAAGCGGATTTCCGCGGCCAACAAACCCACCACCGCGGCATGGATCGTCAACCGGCTCGCGCTGCGCCACGCCGACACCAAACGGCGCCTGACCGACCTGGGCGACCGCCTGCGCGCCGCGCACGCGGCGATGGACGGCGCGCGTATCCGGGACCTGTCCGCCGAACAGCACCAGCTCGTCGGCGAGCTCACCCGAGCCGCTCTGCAAGCCGCCGATGTCAGCAACCCATCCTCGGCGGTGCGCGACGACGTCACCAGCACGCTGCAAGCGGCCATCGCCGACCCCGAGGTCAGGGACCGGCTCGGCCGGCTGGCCCGGCCCGAGCAGTGGTCGGGTTTCGGCGACTTCGGCGCCGCGGCACCCGTGACGGCCGCCCGGGCAGGGCGGGCGAAGGAGCGGTCCGCGCCGGCGCGGCCACAGCCGGCGAAACAGCCCGTGCGCGACGCCGCAGCGCAGCGGCGGCTCGAGACACTGACCGCAGCCGTGACAGCCGCTGAGCGCGAGCAGGCCGACGCCGAGGCCACACTCTCCGAGCGCCGGGCGGAGCGGGCCGCGGCCCGGCAGCGCCACGAGGAGGCGCTTGCGGCTCTGCGTGTCGCCGAGCGCGAACTCGAACGCGCCGAAGCGCACTACGAGCGGGCCAAGCACGCCGGCCGCGCCGCGGCAGAAACGGTCAAAGAGGCGAAAGCGCAGTTGAAGCGGGGCTGACAGGGTCCGCCGAAGCGCGGTGGTGTTTCCATGTGTGCAGCCGGGGTACTAGGCCACGCGTGACGTCTTTATGGTTGGCCGATCGGCCCGAACAGCCTTGGGCCGCAAGCAAGCTTGACGAGGGTCCCCGCTCCGCGGATGTCATCGTCGTGGGCGCCGGCATCACCGGGCTGATGACCGCGGTTCTGCTGGCCCGCGCCGGCAAGGACGTGCTGGTGCTCGAAGCGCGCACAGTGGGCGCCTGCGCCACCGGGAACACCACCGCGAAGATCAGCCTGCTGCAGGGCAGCCACCTATCGAAGATCCTGCCCAGGCATGGCAGGGAATTGGCTCGCGCCTACGTCGACGGGAATCGTGAAGGCCAGGACTGGGTGCTCGATTACTGCGGGTCCCATGGCATACCGGTGCAGCGCGAGGACGCCTACACCTACGCCCAGTCCACCAAGGGAGTGCCGTCCGCGCGCCTGGAGCTTCAGGCGTGCCAGGCGGTGGGGCTGCCCGCCGTCTGGGACGACGACGCCGGCGTGCCGTTCCCGTATCACGGCGGCGTGCGGCTGCCCGATCAGGCCCAGTTCGATCCGATGCCGTTCCTGGATGCGCTGGCCACCGAGCTGCTCAACCGCGGCGGACGGCTGGTCGAGCACACCCGAGTCCGCCGGGTGTCGAGCCGCGGCGAACGCGTGCGGGTCCACGTCAATGACGCCGCGCAGCGCGACGTCGAACTCCAAGCCGGCCAACTGGTTCTCGCCACCGGCATCCCAATCCTGGATCGCGGCGGATACTTTGCGCGCGTAAAGCCCAGCCGGTCCTACTGCATGGCGTTCAAGGTCCCCGGCAACGTCACCCGGCCGATGATGATCTCCACCGACTCGCCGACCCGCTCGGTGCGCTACGCGCCCGTCGCGGACGGGGAGCGGCTGATCGTGGGCGGGGCCGGCCACACCGTGGGCCGCAAGAAGAGCCCGTCGAAGGCGCTCGAGGAACTCGCGTCGTGGGCCCGCAAGCACTACCCGGGTGCCGAGCAGACGCACTTCTGGTCGGCGCAGGATTACACGCCCATCGACCAGCTGCCCTATGTCGGGCCCATCCTGCCGCGCACCGAAACCATCTTTGTGGCAACGGGATTCAACAAGTGGGGAATGACGAACGGCGCTGCCGCGGCGTTGGCGCTGTCGAGCCGCATCCTGGGTGGCCGGATGGACTGGGCGAGGGCGTTCGCCAGCTGGAGCCCGCATGAGTTGACCGGCCTGCCAACCGCCATGCAGGCCAACCTGGAGGTGGGCTTCGACCTGGCCAAGGGCTGGATCACCCCGCTGCTGCGGGCCGGACGGCGCAGCCCGGGGGCCGACGAGGGCGGCGTGGTCAGCGGCCCGCCGTGGCATCTGGAGGCGCGCTGCCGGGTCAATGGCACCGAGCACCGGGTATCGCCGGTGTGCCCGCACCTCGGGGGAATCGTGAACTGGAACGACGCCGACCAGGCGTGGGAATGCCCGCTGCACGGGTCGCGCTTCGCCCCGGACGGCACCCTCCTCGAGGGGCCGGCCACCCGAGACCTATCCGCCTGAATCCGCGCGAAGGGCTCAGTCCGTCTTTTGGTAGACGAGCCAGCGTAACTCGACCGGCGAGTGCTCACGGTCGACGTCGAACACATCGAGACCGTTGGCCCATCCCTCGAACCAGCCCGTGGGCGGCCAGGCGGCCTCGGGCAGGTGAGCCTTCTCGTATTCGTAGGCGGAATCGTCGGCAACCAGCTCGAGGGACAGCCCCGCCGCCGCGGTCTCCAGCTGGTCGCGCGTGTAGATCATGGTGTTGCACTGCTGACCGAATTGCAGCACGGATTCGTCGGGGACGTAGCCTTCGCGGGGCAAGAAGGCGTTGAACACCAGCCGCCCGCCGGTAGCAAGGCATTCGGCGGCGAGCTCGAATACGCCGCGCAACTCACGGGTCGTTCGGAAGTCGGGCACCACCTCGGAGAGCACCATCAGCTGGTATTCGTCGTGGACGCTTTCCATCGCGGTGAAGACATCGCTCTGGATCACGTGCACGGCCAGCGACTCGCTCTCCGCCTCGGAGCGCATGACGTCGGCGAGCTTGGCCGCCATCTCCACCGCGTCCACCGGGTGGCCGCGGCGTGCCAGGGCCAGGGCGTTGCGCCCGGTTCCCGCTCCGACGTCCAGCACGCGGTAAGTCGTCGGGTCGGCCGCTTCGGCGGCCAGCGCCAGCACCCGCGCGTCGGGCTCGGTGCCGAACAGCGGCGCCGGGCGCACGGCCACCCACTCGTCGTAGTCGGCGTCGAGCGTCCGCCACTCGGCCTTGACGCGGATGTTGATGCTCGTTCCGAAGTACGCGTTGAACGAGATGAGGATGTCCGAGCGGGGGGAGGCCTTGAAGCCCTTCGCCAGCTCGGTCTCGAGCGAGATCCGCAGCTGAGCCGACTGTTCGGGCGTGTGCCAGACGCCCAGTGTGGCGCACAGGTTGGCGCACAGCTGTACGTATTCGTCGATCAGGCTCGGGACGGCCGGCACCCTGATGTGCCCCTCGGCCGAGGTCCGGCGATACAACCGCCTGACCATCGCTTCGTAAAGCATCGACGGGTCGACAGGGCCGGAAGGCGGATCTTGCACCAGAACCTTCTACACGACCCGGCCGCTTTGCACCACCGATCGGACCACCGCGTCGATCAGTCCGAGCGGGCGGCGTCTTCCACGAGGTCGGCGGCCTTGGCGACACTCTCGGCGGGCTTGCTCATCTGCGCGGCGACCTCACGGGCGCGAGCCGCGCATTCCGGAGTCAGCACAGAGCGTAGGTCGGCGACCAGCGAGTCCAAGGTGCTGTCCAGAAAGCGCCGTCCCGCACCGACTTTCAGTCGTTCGACGGCTTCCGCCCACATCGGCTGATCCCATACCGTCCAGAGGATGAGCGTGGGAACTCCGGCGCGCAGGCCTGCCGCCGTGGTGCCCGAGCCACCGTGGTGGACCACCGCGCGGCAGGCGGGGAAGACGGCCGCGTAATTCAGCGCGCCCACCACCTTGACGTGGTCGAACCGCGGCACGCCACCGAAGTCGTTCGCGCCGGCGCAGATCAGCGCACGCTCGCCCAATCGCGCGCAGGCGGCACTGATGACGGCGACGGTCTCGGCGGGAGAGTCGATGGGTGTGCTGCCGAAGCCGAAGTAGATCGGCGGCGTGCCGGCCGCAATCCAGGACAAGGCCTCATCGTCGGCATCCGTCGGCAACTCCAGAGTCAGCGACCCGACAAAGGGGCGTCGACCGCCCGGCTCCACCCATTCGGCGGCCGGCCCGGGCAAGCACAGCTCGTCGTAAGTCTGAAGTTCGAGCAATCCGTCGTCGCGGGCCGCCGGGACGGCCGCCTCGGGCAGGCCGAGCGCACGGCGTTGGGCTTCTCCGGCCTCCCTCGTGATTCCCGAATACAAGTCGCTCGACGGCATGATCCGCGCCGGGAAGACGTGCAGCGCGGCGAGCGGAATCCCGTGATGTTCGGCGACATTGGCAGCGAGCGCCTGGTCGTTCATGTGCGCCAGGAGCAGGTCGGCCCCCTTCGCCACCGATGTCAGCGTCGCGCTCTTCTTCGCCCAGATTCGGTTAACACGCTCGCTGGCTTCAGACAGCGCGCCGATCCCGTACTGAAAGCGGCCGAGAAACTCCGAGGCCGCATCCATCGAGCCTTGGGTATCCGGCCCGTAGGCGACCGCGGGGACTTCCGCCGACTCGACGAAGCCGACCTTGTCCGGCGGGACGGCCAGGCGCACGTCGTGACCCCGGCGCGACAGCTCCCGGCCGAGGGCGGCGCAGGGCTCGATGTCGCCCCGCCCGCCGTAGCTTGCCAGCACAAATTTCATCCACTCCGACCTAACTCGCGGTGACGGTATTGATCCAAGCAGACCGGCCAGTCGGGGCCGCCGGACGCGGACCCCGCCGGCGCCGCCCGCCTTCGGCGTGGCGCGTCCGGTGCGGTTGACGGGTTTGGCGGCGATCCGGAGGTAACTTATCGGTGCTCTGGGACACCCCAACGTCGTTGAATTCCTGGTCACCGCCCATGCTCGAGCCCCTGCCGCAAAGGCTCCGCGGCCAGAGGCCAGGGCCCGGTCGACCGTCATCGCGGTACCTGTACTACTTAAAGGATCGAAGATTTGTTTGCTGTCCGTTGGGCAACCCCACTACGGCCAGAAACGGGCCGTTCACACTGCGGCCACCAGTTGAACCGTCCGGAGGAGACGACTCATGGATTTCGCAGCACTACCTCCGGAAATCAACTCCGGGCGGATGTACACAGGGCCGGGGGCCGCGCCGATGCTGGCCGCCGCGATGGCCTGGGACGCGCTGGCCGTCGCGTTGCATTCGGCGGCGGACTCGTACCAGGTGGAGGTCACGGCGTTGACGGGCGGGCCCTGGCTGGGGCCATCGGCGGCGGCGATGTCGGCCGCGGCCGCCCGGTACGTGGCCTGGACACGGGCCGCCGCCGCGCAGGCTGAACAGACCGCCACCCAGGCCAAAGCCGCGGCCGCCGCCTACGAGGCGGCGTTCGCGGAATCGGTGCCGCCGCCCGTCATCGCGGCCAACCGCAGCCTGCTGATGTCGCTGATCGCGACCAACATCTTGGGGCAGAACACGCCGGCGATCGCGACCACCGAGGCGCAGTACTCGGAGATGTGGGCGCAGGACGCCGGGGCGATGTACGGCTACGCGGCGTCGTCGGCGGCGGCGACGCGGCTGACACCGTTCGCCTCGCCGCAAGAGAGCAGCAATCCGGGCGGGTCGGTGCGGCAAGCGGCCGCCGTCAACGCCGCCGGCACCTCGGCCGGAAAGGTGCAGAGTGCCCTCTCGCCGACCCAGCAGGCCTTCACCGCGACGCCCGACGCGTTGCTCAACCTCGCAAGCCCCCTCGACTATGGCTTCGGCGGACGCGACCTGCTGGGCCTGGCGGCGGACCTGAGCGCGGTGTTCGTCGACCCGGAAGTCGGAACGGCGGGGCTCGCCGCCGCGATCGTAGCGCTTCCCTACGACGTGTCCGGCGCACTGACCGGTTTCCACACCGATGACATCGTCAGCGGCTGGGCAGGGGTGCAATCCTGGCCCGGGTGGGCACCCGTGCCCCCCACCCCCTTCCCGGTGATCACCAACCTGGCGGGCGGTTCGGCCGCGACCGCGAGCCTGGGCCAGGCGAATATGGTCGGCGGTTTGTCGGTTCCGCCGGGCTGGGCGGCGGCCGCCCCCGCGGTACGCCCCGCCGCCCTGGCCTTGCCCGCCACCACTGTCGGCGCGGCCGCGCAGGCCTCGTCCAGCGGCTCCGGAAGCCTGTTCGGCGAAATGGCCGCGGCGAGCATGGCGGGGCGCGCTATGGCCGGTACGACAGGTGCGGGTGTCGCCGGCCGCGCCGAACGGCTCAGGGCCACAACGCAAAAGGCGACGCAGGATGGTTCGGGGGCGCCGCAGGTTCCGGCGGGCGGCCCGATCACCAGCATCGCCGCCGAGCTGCGCGAGCTGGCATCCCTGCGCGATGCGGGAATCATCACCGAGGACGAATTCAACGAGCAAAAACAACGGCTGCTCCCACACTGACTCCAAAAACCGGGGATAGCTGATCGCGTTCCGTTCACTGCTTCCCGAATGATGTCCAATATCGACAGATGTCGCGGGCAATTGTTTCGTACGATATTTGTATGTCGCGGCGACATTTCGCGATTGATATCGAACCGAACTATGAATTGATGAGCAGGTAAGCGGCGCGCCATTCTTCGCCTATCACGGCAAGCCGAAGTGTTACCGTTTGCACGCGCCAAGCTTTTCCGATCGAACTTCGCGAGCGCCCATGTTCACTTCCACGACAGCGTCCCCGCGCCGCACCGCGCTGGTGGCGGCGTGCGTCGGCGTGTGCCTGCTTTCATCGTGTCGCCCGGCGCCGCCCTCTACACCGCAAGCGAACGCGCCGTCGGCCATCGTCAGCAGCGCCCCCAGCAATCCCACGCCGACGCCGGCGGCCGGCGCGCATCCGTCGATCGAAGGCGGCGTCTACGGCGATCCCGCTACGGCCGCAAAGTATTGGCAGCCACAGTCGCTGGAGGACAACTGCGGGCTGATGTCGGTGGCCGACGTGGTCGGCGAGATCACCGGCCACGCACCTACGGAGCAGCAGATGATCAAGCTGGCGGAGTCGACGCCCTCACAGACCAATCCCGGGCCCATCTACGCACCGCGCGACGACCCGAGCCACGCCAGCGGTGACGGCGGCATCGAAATGGCCGATGCGGTAGTGCTACTCGACCACTACGGCATCAAGTCGGAGGTAACCTACGCGGCGCATCCGGATCAGACCGGTCTACCCGCGCTCGAGCGGTACCTCGCCGATAATCGCAAGGTGATCGCCTGGGTCAACTCCGCCGTCATCTGGAACACCAGCGACCAGCGGACCAAGGCCGATCACTTTCTGGTCGTCACCGGGATCGACACCAACAGGGAGATCGTCCACCTCAACGACCCCGGGGTCGATCACCCCGACGAACAGGTCACCATTCCGACCTTCGTGACCGGCTGGCAAACCGGACAGGAATCGATTGTCGTCACCGCGACTCCTGGCTGAGTGCCGGCTTTCCCGGGCAGACGGACCGGCCCTCCGGGGTGTGATCAACACTCACGCCGAGGTCACGGAAATGGTCCCGGCCGCCGATTACCACGACAACAGCAATTTTCTTAGTTTTAATATTCGCCGCATCGCCCGCTCATATACTGACCCCACCTCGACACCGACAACAAAAGAAGGGCACGAAATGCTTGCACCGCGTTGGCTGGCCAAACTGACAATTCCCGTCATGGTTGGCGCTGCCCTCACCGCAACCACCGCGATTGCCTCGGCCGACAGCACGGACGACGCATACATCGCGAAACTGCACAACTTGGGATTCACCTGGCCGTCGGGGAGTGACTCCGACATGATCGCAATGGGGCACGCGGTCTGCGCCGACCGGATGGCCGGCAAAACACCGGATGCGATTGCCGCCGATTTGCATTCGAGCATGAGCTCGAAGGGCTTCTCGTTCGCGGACATGACCGGCTGGGTCAGCGCGGCGGAGTCGACCTACTGCCCGGGCTGATCGCTCCCTGACCCACCACTCGGTTTCGCGCCCCGCCCGCATACGCTGAGCGAGACAGTTGGTGCGGTCTCGCCGAGTGGGGATGGGCAGTGGAGGGTTCGACGGCCTTTTCAGGTTTCGCGGCGGTGGACATGCAGGTGCACAGCCTGCTCCGCTACCCAGTGAAGTCGATGCTCGGCGAAGCCGTGCCCGACCTGTACGTCGACGAGCATGGCGCCGAAGGCGACCGGCGGCTGGCGTTGCTCGACGCCGCCACCGGGCATGTGGCCAGCGCCAAGAACGCCCGGTTGTGGCGCGGCCTGTTGAAGTGCACTGCGAATGCGGACGCCGGTCGGGTAAGCATCGGACTGCCCGACGGCACCAGCGTGAGTGCCGACGACCCCGGCATCGACGACCTGCTTTCCGCTCTGATGGGACGGCCGGTCCGGCTGATCGCGCAGCGCCCCGAGGGCGCCACGCTGGTGCGTCCGGACCCGGAGAAGTTGCTCGAGCTGGGCTTGGACGCCGAGGTCGGCGGCCGCATCCTGGAGATCGCCCAGGCGACTCCGGGCGATGCCTTCACCGACGAAGCCCCACTGCACGCGATCACCACCGCCACGCTCGAGCACATCGGCGTCGAGGCGCTGCGGTACCGGCCCAACCTGGTGATCACAACGCCGCCGGGTTACCCGCCCTACGCCGAAAACGACTGGGTCGGCGGGGAGATCGCCGTCGGCGACGCACGGCTGCGGGTCCTGACTGCCACATCACGGTGTGTCGTACCCACGCTCGAGCACGGTCCACTGCCACGCGCTCCGCAGGCGCTCCGCACACCTGCGGCCGAAAACCGTTGGGACACAGGGGGTCACGGCGCCCAACCGTGCGCTGGCGCCTATCTCGCCGTGGTGACGCAAGGGGTCATCCGCGTCGGTGACCAGGTCACCATCGGCGGGTAGGCGGTTCAATCGGTGCGCGGCGGTCTTGTCATGCGCCAAGTCAGGCGCCCAGATTGCGCAGCGCAGTGTCGAGCTCCTCGGCCTGCTCGGCCAGCTCGCGTTCCGAGAGCTGCGTGCCTCCGGCCCGCTCCAGCACCTCCTGGCGCGTCGCGATCTGCAGGGCGCCACGGTAATCCGGTGCATCCAACTCCGCCGGCGAGGCGACGTCGATGCGGCCCTCGATCGCGACCAGCGCCGCGTGTTCATCCTCGGCGGCCAGCAGCCGCCGGACATCGTCAGCGTTGACGTTCATCTCAAGTCGCCCCAACCATTTTCATGACAAGCAATACCGCTACCGCGAGGAAGACCACGGCGAAGACACAAACGGCGATCACCGTGAGTAGGGAACTGGGGGTGAATCGCCCGGTCGCCGGCGGCTGGTGTTCACCGACGCCCGACGTTTGCGGCGCCGCAGGGGGAGTGGATCCCGGTGGCACGCCGCCACCGGCCTCTAGGCCGGGCGTTTGCACCGGGTCGGGATTAGGGGGTTGTGCTGTCATCGCTGACGCCTGTCCTTCCTGGGCTTACGGTGTCGCTCGCACCGGGTTTCATACCGGGCCGCATCGCCACCCGCGCACCGCGTTGCATTCCCGCCCAGAACGCGCCCAAACGGGATGCTGCGATTACTGGCCGATCATCGGCGCCCGCCCTGCGATCACGTTGTGTATGAGAAGCATTCAGGCGGCCGGAGGCCAGGCACCTAGGATTCCGAGTGCGGAGTGGGGCTTTGCGCGGATTCCCACTTCGCCTCCAGCGACCTGGTCACCGTCGTGCCGGCGGGCAGGTCCAGCTGAAAGGTCTCCCCGTCGTCGTCCTGGAAGGTGACGATGTAACCGGCGTCGGTGGAGTCTTTGAACACCACCTTGTAGGGCTGTTCACCCGAGCCACGATCGACGGCGATGACGTCGCCAGGCGAGACGTCGTCGATGAGGTCGTTACCGGAGGCTTTGGACATACGGTCGACGGTAGCCGATCAGGCGACCGCGCCCGTATCTCGATCACATTCGCTCCCCGGCGACCACCACCCTGCGCACGAATTCCGTTGCAGCGCTGGCACGTTCATTCGCACCCGGGAGGATGATCCGGCCCCCACGCGCGGGTGACGCAGGTCACATGCGTGTTTGATCGGCGTCATCGGTGGAATCACTGCCTTGATACGAACGAACGCAATTCTTGGCTAAACGCCGCAAGGAGATTTTCGATGAGCGAGCAGAACAAAGCCGACGAAGCGCGCAGGGGCCTGATCGATTCGGTCAAAGGCAAAGCCAAAGAGGTCGTCGGGGCGGTTACCGGCAACGAGTCGCTGACCGCCGAGGGGCAGCTCGAGCAGACCCAGGCGCACGAGCGCAAGGAAGCGAACGCGATGGAGGCCGTGGCCGAGGCGCAGGCCAAGCAGGCGCAGGACGCCGCGGCCGAGGCCAAGGTTGAGGGCGCCCAAGAACGCGTCGCGGCAAACGCGCAAGCCGTCGCCGCCGAGGAATCGATCGAAGCCCAGGAGGCGGCTCAGAAGCGGGCCGCCGAGCAGGCTGCACGGCAGCGGGCGACCGCCGAGAAGACTCAGGCCGAACTCGACGCGCAGCGCGAAGCGCAGCGAGCGAAGGCCGAGGAGCGCGCCGAGATCCGTGAAGCGTCGGAGGACATCATCGACGCCGTCGCCGAGCACCAGACGTCGGTCCAGGTGGCGCGCAACGAAGAGTCGGAGGCCGACCGCCTGCGACGCCAGGCCCAGAACGTGACCGACGAAGCCGACCTGCCCTGACGGCGGGCCACACACAGGAGAAGTTGATGAAGATATCCGAAGTCCCGTTCGCGGTTTTGCGGTTCCACTACCAGCTGGCCCGTTTCCCGTTGCAGGTCATCGAGGACCGGGTTGTCACCCGAATCCCGACCGAAGCGCCCGCTCGCCTGCTGTTCGAGCGTTCGCTCGGCATGCTGGACACCACGGTCGGCAATGTGCTCGATGACCCAAAGCTGGTCGAGCGTGGGACGGCGCTCGTCGAGCGCAGTGACGCGCTGGGCCGCGCGGCGCAGCTGGACGCGAAGGCCGCGGCCCGCAAGGAACAGGCCGACGCGAAGCTGAAGGGCGCCCGCGACGAGGCGATCGAGGACCGGCAGGAAGCGCAGGCCGCCACGCAGCAGGAGATCACGCAGGCCCGCAACGCCGCCGAGCAACGCAAACAGGAAGCCGCACAATCGGCCCAGCGGCAGAGTGCCGCGGCGAAGCGGCGCGCCGACGAGGCGGCGGACAGGCAGAAGCGCACGGTCGAGTCGGCCAAACGCCAGGTGGAGACCAGAACCCAGGCCGCCGAGAAGGCCGCATCCAAGGCCGCGGCGGCGAAAATCGACGAGGCCGAAGACAAGTTGGGCGACGCCGCCGACAAGCGCTCCGAGGCGGACCGGGTCGCGGAACTGGCGGCCGCCGAGAAGCGGCTGCGGCAGGAGGAACGCGCTAACGACTGACGCGCGCGCAGCTCAGACCCGCGGCGGCGGCCCCTGGTTGACCTTGTTAGCGGCGAATGTCGCGGCCTGGGCGGTCATTCCGGCGTCGATGTAGGACACGTGCGCCATCAGGTTGCCGCCACCGGAGCAGATCGGGTCGTCGGTCGCACACAAGCTGATGACCTTCGATCCATACGCCGGGTTGATCGTGGGTAGCGGTTGGCCGCCCCACAACATCGTCGAGAGTCCACTGCTGGGCTCGCCGAAGAGGGCGACGGCGGCGACGTGATCGGCGACCGGAGCCGGCATCGCGTTGGTGGCCAGGTCGATCACCGTCGAGCCCTGGGAATAGCCGCCGAGCACGATCCGCGAGTTCGGGCAGCTGGCGACGGTGTCTTGGACGTGTGCGCTGGCGTCATTGGCTCCGGCATTCGCGCTGTTGTGGTAGTCGTCGTTGGCCGGGTAGTTCACGGCGTAGACGTCGACGGACTTCCCGCCGAGTTGCGCGGTGAGCGAGTCCACGAACGCCTGCCCGATGTTGCCCAGACCGGGCTCCTGATGAGTGCCGCGGGCGAAGACCACCGAGACGTCGGAGCACGCATCGGCGGCAGCGGTGGGCAGGGCTGATGATTCCCAGAAGGGGCTGCTCAGCACCGCCCACGTCGCCACCACAGGGAGACCAACAATGCGAGTAAGTCTGCGTGCACTCATGCCGAAATCCTGTCACATCAGTGCACGCCTGGGTGCCGACGGTCGGCTCTACCGTGATGACGCGGGAGCAGGCAGCCGAATCGCTCTGGCGCACAAGGGATTCTCAGTCGGCAATAGTCCGGATGCGAATGGGGCCCGCCCACTCATCGTCGGGATCGACGACGGTGCCGCGCTGCGTTATCTCCACGTGGCCCGATTTCGCCAGGTCACGCGCGGCGTCGCGCGCGTCCGGCATCAGCTCACGCCAGTCCGCACCACCCACGGCACGGGCGGCATCAGAGGGGCAGATGCTGCTGCGCGGGCCGCGATGCTCGGCCAGCGCGCGGATTGACGATTCCAGTCGGTGCCTGATCGGCCCATCCCCGAGCGCGACCCCGGCATGGTCGGCGCCGGGGCCACCGCCGTCAAGCACCCGGCGGAGTTCGGCTCGTAATCGCTCAGCCACGCTTAGCGGCCGCGCCATTGGGGCTTGCGCTTCTCGGCCCAGGCCCGGAGACCCTCGGCGACGTCCTCGGTCACACCGGCCACCTTGCGCATGGTCTCGCCGAAACGGACCGACTCGATCCAGCCCATGTCCGCCGTCCGCCACGCCACTTCCTTGGTCGCCCGTTGGGCCAGGGGAGCGGCCTCGGTAAGGGTCCTCGCCCAGGCCCGGGCTTCGGCCTGCAAGTCGTCCGGCTCCACCAGCTTCCACACCAGGCCGATTTCCTTGGCCCGCTCGGCGCTCATGGGCTTGCCGGTCAGGAGCAGTTCCATGGCGTTGGCCCAGCCGACCCGCTGGGGCAGCCGGATGGCCCCGACGATGGTGGGCACGCCGATCGACACCTCGGGAAAGCAGAACGTCGCCTCGGTGCTGGCGATGACGAAGTCGCAGAAGAGTAGGCCGGTCACTCCATAGCCGATGCAGGGCCCGTGCACGGCGGCGATGGTCGGCTTGAACAACTCCATCCCGGACTCGAAGGAGTTGATCGTCGGCTTCTCCCAGAAGGTGCCGCCGAAGGTGCCCACCGAGCCCTCGCCGTCCTTGAGATCGCCGCCGGCGCAGTAGACGCTCCCGTTGGCGGTCAGGATCGCGACCCACGCATCCAGGTCGTCGCGGAACCGCTCCCACGCCGCGTTCAAGTCCTGGCGAAGAGGCCCGTTGATGGCGTTGCGAGCCTCGGGGCGGTTAAGGGTGATGGTGGCGATGTGGTCGTCCAGCTCATACGTGACGAGACTCATGGGTTCACCCTAGGGCGCCGAGTGTGCCTGCTGAGTACGAGAACTGGCCTGAATTCGTCCATACGTCCGACACTCGGCGGACGGCGGGCGGCCCGACCCCCTAAGTACGGCAAGTCGCGGTGACCCCTGGGGTTTGCAGCCGCCCGGCAAGCCAGGGCAGCGTCGCGGCGAATGCCGTTGCGGCAGAGGGCCAGTCGTGCCTTCCGGGCAGTTCGACGATGCTGCAGTCGATGCCATGGGCGGAACCGAGACCGCAGAGCGATTCCGCGGCGGTCTGACCGACCGCCTTCGGCCGGGCGCCATGTCCGCCCGGAACCGCGAAAAGCCCGGACAGGTCGGAGTAGGTGCCGTGGCGCGCGATGACCGTGCTGGGATCGAACGACGACCAGGCCTCCGAGTCGCCGCCGAACAACCGGTCGACGGTTTGGGATCGCGTGCCCGCATTGGGCGCGAGGTCACCGCCGACGTCGACGAAGGCGCCGAACGTGCCGGGATGCATGACGGCCAAATCGACCGCACAGGTACCGCCGGAGGAGAAGCCGACGACGCCCCACCTCGCCGCCGCGAATTGGACATTGATCGCGGGAACGACATCGGCGGTCAGGTGGTCGGCGGCATTGCCGCGTGACCCGTTCACACACTCGGTGTCGACGCCGAACCCGCCGGTCGCGTCGGCGAAGACGGCAATAGGCGCGTTGCCGGCGTGCGTCGCGGCAAAGGCGTCGAGGGTGCTGACGGCCTCGCCGGCGCGAATCCAGTCGGCCGGTGTGTTGAATTCACCGCCGAGCATGAGCACCGCCGGCAGCCGCACTGGTGGTGTGCTGCTGAACCAGGCCGGTGGCAGGTAGACCCATTCGCCGCGGTGGCGAAAACCCGACGCTTGGTCACCGGAGTCAACCGCGAGGACCACACCTCGCGACGGCTTGACGCCTTTGTGCCGCATCGCCGCAACGGCATCCCAGTCGGCTTGGCCGGGCAACGGCGCATTGGTCAGTTGGCCCCAGGCGGCGTAGACGGTGGGGAAGTAGCCCAGCCAGCCGTTGATGGTCAGTCCCGTGCTCAGCAGGCAGAACGAGGCCGCGAAGACGGACGCGTTGCGGCGCCACCAACCGGCACCACGCCAGCCGACTACCGCGATCACAACGGAGAATCCCGTGAGGGAGACCCACAGCCACATCGGCCACGGCGCCGGCTCGCTGGCCAGACCGAGTGTTTCGTAATGCCAGTGAATGATCGCGCCGAACAGGGCGCCCGTAACCGCCCCCGCCGGCACCGACAGCACCCGCCAGCGGCGCCCCCGCCATCCGATCGCGTACACCAACGCCACGATCGTGAGCAGCTCGACGGCGATCGGGATGGCGCCCCGCATCAACGAGATTCGCCACAGGGGATTGGTGTAGTCGGCCGCCTGCGCGAGACGCGAAATCGCCGCCGGCTTGGGATATTCCATAGCCGCTGTGGACTACCCGCGCCGCTTGCGCGCGAATCACCGTCGCCCGACCCGACGATGTCCCCGGGCGGGCACGCCTATCCTGGCCCGAGTGGCCGAACTGTCCGTCGCGGAACTGCGCACCCGCCTCGACGGTCTGACCATCCGCGACGCCGCGCGCCTCGGGAGGCGCCTGAAGAATCTGCGCGCAGCCAAACCCGACCAGCTTCGGCAACTCGCCGAGCAGCTCACGCGCGCCGAAGCGCTCGTCGCCGCGCGGCAATCCGCGGTGCCGGCCATCAGCTATCCCGAGCTGCCGGTCAGCGCGCGGCGGCAGGAGATCGCCGACGCGATTCGGACGAACCAGGTCGTCGTCGTCGCCGGTGAAACCGGTTCGGGCAAGACCACGCAACTGCCGAAAATCTGTCTCGACGCCGGCCGGGGCGTCCGCGGAACCATCGGGCACACCCAGCCCCGGCGGCTGGCCGCCCGCACGGTCGCGCAGCGCATCGCCGACGAATTGGGCAGCCCGCTCGGCGAGACTGTCGGCTACACAGTCCGGTTCACCGATCAGGTCAGCGACCGCACCCTGGTGAAGCTGATGACCGACGGCATCCTGCTCGCCGAGATTCAGCGCGACCGCCGGCTGCTGCGCTACGACACCGTGATCCTCGACGAGGCCCATGAGCGCAGCCTGAACATTGACTTCCTGCTCGGTTACCTGCGCGAGCTGCTGCCGCGCCGCCCGGACCTGAAGGTCATCGTCACCTCGGCGACGATCGAGCCGCAACGGTTCGCGGATCACTTCGGCGGTGCGCCGATCCTCGAGGTGTCCGGGCGTACGTACCCGGTGGAGATCCGCTACCGGCCGCTGGAAGTCCCCGTGTCAAGCGGTCGGGAGGATGATCCCGACGACCCAGACCACGAGATCGTGCGCACCGAGACTCGCGACGAGGTCGAGGCGATCGTCGACGCGATCGCTGAGCTCGAGGCCGAGCCGGCCTGGGACGTCCTGGTGTTCCTCTCGGGCGAACGCGAAATCCGGGATACCGCAGAGGCTTTGACTTTCTTGACGGGCGGCCCAGACTACACCGAGGTGCTTCCGCTGTACGCCCGGCTGCCGACCGCCGAGCAGCAGAAGGTGTTCGCGGCACACACCGGGCGCCGGGTCGTGCTGGCAACCAACGTCGCCGAGACGTCGCTGACGGTGCCGGGTATTCGCTATGTCGTCGACCCCGGCACCGCCCGCATCTCGCGCTACAGCCGCCGCCTGAAGGTGCAGCGGTTGCCGATCGAACCGATCTCGCAGGCCTCTGCCGCCCAACGCGCAGGGCGCTGCGGCCGGGTCGCCGCCGGCGTTTGCATCCGCCTGTACTCCGAAGAGGACTTCGCGGGCCGTCCGCGCTATACCGAGCCCGAAATCCTGCGGACCAACCTCGCCGCGGTGCTGTTGCAGATGGCGGCGCTGCGGCTAGGAGAGGTCGAAAACTTCCCGTTTCTCGACCCGCCGGACCGGCGCAGCGTCCGCGACGGGGTGCAGCTGCTGCAGGAATTGGGAGCTTTCGACGCCCAGGGCGGGATCACTGATCTCGGCCTCCGCCTGGCTCGCCTGCCGCTCGACCCCCGGCTGGGCCGGATGATCCTGCAGGCCCACACGGAGGGATGCGTGCGGGAGGTCCTGGTGTTGGCCGCGGCGCTGACCATCCACGACCCGCGGGAGCGGCCCACCGACCGCGAGGAGGCTGCCCGTCAGAAGCACGCCCGCTTCGCCGATGAGAACTCCGACTTCCTGTCGTACCTCAACCTCTGGCGCTACCTTCGCGAAAAGCGGAAGACCCTGTCGGGCAACGGCTTTCGCCGTATGTGCCGCGACGAATTTCTGCACTACCTGCGCATCCGCGAGTGGCAGGACCTGGTCGGACAACTCCGCGGCATCGCCCGCGACCTGGGCATAGTTGAAGGCGCCGCGTCCGATGAGCCTGCCGACCCGGCGCAGGTGCACGCGGCGCTGCTGGCCGGGTTGCTGTCGCACGTGGGGATGCGCCGCGAGGACGGGCGCGACTACCTGGGGGCGCGCAACTCGCATTTCGTCCTCGCACCGGGCTCAGCGCTCACCAAGCGGCCGCCGCGATGGGTGGTCGTGGCGGAGCTGGTCGAAACCAGCCGCCTGTACGGGCGCACCGCCGCGCGCATCCAGCCCGAGGTGGTCGAGCGGATCGCGGGCGACCTCGTGCAGCGCACCCACAGCGAACCGCACTGGGACGCCAGACGCGGCGAGGTGATGGCCTACGAGCGGGTAACGCTTTACGGACTGCCGCTGGTGGCGCGCCGCCGCGTCGGATACGCCCGGGTGGAGCCGGCGCTGGCGCGGGAATTGTTCATCCGGCATGCGCTGGTCGAGGGCGACTGGCAGACGCGCCATCACTTCTTCCGCGACAACGCGCGGCTGCGCGCCGACCTCGAAGAGCTGGAGGAGCGGGCCCGCCGCCGCGACCTGATCGTCGGTGACGACGAGGTCTACGCGCTCTACGACGCCCGCATCCCGGCCGAAGTCGTCTCCGCGCGGCACTTCGACGCCTGGTGGAAGAAGCAGCGACACAGAACACCCGAACTGCTGACCTTCACCCGTGGCGACCTGTTGCGCACCGTCGACACCCCCGATGCCGAGCGGCCGACCGCCTGGCATTCGGGCGATGTCACGCTGCCCCTGACCTACCGATTCGAGCCGGGCGCGGCCGACGACGGCGTGACGGTGCACGTGCCGATCGACGTGCTCGCGCGGTTGGGCGGTGACGAGTTCGCCTGGCAGGTTCCGGCGCTGCGGGAGGAGCTGGTGACCGCGCTCATCCGCTCACTGCCAAAAGACTTGCGCCGCAACTTCGTTCCCGCCCCCGATACCGCCCGTGCCGTGCTGGCAGGGATCGACCCGGCGGGGGAGCCGTTGCTGGAGGGGCTGCAGCGCGAATTGCGCCGCCGCACCGGCGTTCTGGTGCCCGTCGACGCGTTCGACCTGGACAAGTTACCGGCGCATCTGCGGGTGACCTTCGCCGTCGAGTCCGCCGACGGTACCGAGGTCGCCCGCGGAAAAGACCTCGACGCGTTGCAACTACGGCTCGCGGCGTCCACCCGCCAGGCCGTGGCCGAGGCGGTCGCCGCCGAGCTGGAACGGTCGGGCCTGCGCAACTGGCCCGACGACCTCGACGAGCTGCCGCACGTCGTCGAGCGGACGATCGACGGCCGCGCCGTGCGAGGCTTTCCCGGCTTCGTCGACACGGGCAGCGCCGTCGACCTTCGGGTCTTCACGACGCCGGCGGAGCGGGACAACGCGCTGGGGTCGGGGATGCGGCGGTTGGTCCGGCTGAGCGTGCCTTCGCCGGCCAAAGCGGTTGAGCGACAACTGAGCCCGCGGACACGCCTGGCGCTCGGCGCGAACCCGGATGGCTCCCTGACCGCGCTGCTCGAGGACTGCGCCGATGCCGCGGCGGAGGCGCTAGGGCCCGGGCCGGTGTGGACCCGCGCCGAATTCGCCGCGCTACGCGAGCGGGTGGGCAAGGCGCTAGTGTCCGCGACCGCCGACGTCGTGGCCCGCGTGGAGCAGGTGCTGGCCGCCGCGCAGGACGTGCAACTCGCCCTGCCCGGTCGGCCGTCGCCCGCGCAGTCCGACGCGATCGCCGACGTCCGCGCTCAGCTGGATCGGCTCTTGCCGCCGGGATTCGTCGCAGCCACCGGACGCGCCCATCTCGCCGATCTCACCCGCTACCTGACCGCAATCCGCCGGCGCCTCGAGAGGCTGCCGCACGGGATCGAGGCGGACCGGGTGCGGATGCAGCGCGTGCGAGCCGTGCAGCGCGCCTACGAGGAATTGACACAGTCGCTGCCTCGCGCACGGCAGGCGGCGGCCGACGTGCGCGACGTTGGGCGGCAGATCGAGGAATTGCGGGTGAGCCTGTGGGCCCAGCAGCTGGGCACCCCGCGGCCCGTGAGCGAGCAGCGGATCTACCGAGCGATCGATGCGCTGCGCGACCGTACGTGAATTATTGCCCTCCCACTCTCAACCTATAGCGCACCGGGGGGCTTGTGGCAAGGGCGGGGTGATGCCGCACAATCGCTGGCCGAAGCCAATTTTCGCTCTTATCAGGGGGTTGAGAGTGTCCTCACACGAGAACGTCGACCACGCGGTGCTGATCGCTGGAGGAGGCCCGACGGGCCTGATGCTGGCCGGCGAACTGGCGCTGGCGGGGGTCGATGTGGCGATAGTCGAACGGCGCGCCGGCCAGGACCTCATCGGTGCGCGCGCCGGGGGTCTGCACGCGCGCACCATCGAGGTCCTCGATCAGCGGGGTATCGCCGATCGGTTTCTTGCCCGGGGTCAGGTCGCCCAGGTCGCCGGGTTTTCCCAGATTCGGCTGGACATCAGCGACTTTCCCACCCGGCATCCCTACGGTCTCGCGTTGTGGCAGAACGAGATCGAACGCATACTCGCCGACTGGGTGGACGAGCTGGGCGTGCGGTTCTATCGCGGACACGAGGTGACGGGTATCGCCCAAGACCGCAGGGGCGTCGACGTCGCGTTGTCCGACGGCCGATCCCTGCGAGGTGCATACCTCGTCGGCTGCGACGGCGGGCGCAGCGTGGTCCGTAAAGCCGCAGGCATCGAGTTCCCCGGCTGGGATCCGACGACGAGCTACCTGCTCGGCGAGGTTCAAATAGATTGGGGGACAGGCGATTCACCGGTGTGGGGAATCCGCCACGACTCACTCGGCGTGCACTCCCTCGCCGCCCCGGAGGAGGGCGGACCGGTGCGTGTCATGGTCACCGAGCGGCGCCTCGGGTCAAGCAGCGAGCCCACGCTGGGCGATCTGAGTGAGGCGCTGATCGCCGTATACGGAACGGACTACGGGATACACAGTCCCGCTTGGCTTTCCAGATTCACCGACACGGCACGGCAAGCCGCAGCCTATCGCGACCGACGCATCCTGCTGGCCGGGGACGCCGCGCACGTCCACCATCCGGTGGGCGGGCAGGGGCTGAACACCGGCGTCCAGGATGCGGTCAATCTGGGATGGAAGCTGGGACAGGTGGTCAACGGGACGTCGCCCGACAGCTTGCTCGACAGCTACCACGCCGAACGGCACCCGGTCGCCGCGCGCGTTCTGCGCAACGCGATTGCGCAGATGGCGCTCCTTCGCCCCGACGACCGAACCAAGGCGCTGCGCGACACGATGTCCGACCTGCTCGCCATGGACGAACCTCGCAAACGGTTCGCCGCGATGATGTCCGGCCTGGACATCTGCTACGACCTGGGCGACGCACACCCGCTGCTCGGACGCCGCATGCCGGATCTTGATCTGGCCACCGCCGAGGGGACACTGCGGGTTTTCACGCTGCTGCACCGGGCCCGCCCGGTGCTGCTCAACCTCGGGGAAGCGGGCCGATTCGACAAGGCGTCCCGGACCGACAGGGTCCAGCTGATCGACGCGGAATACGCCGGTAACTGGGAACTTCCAGCAGTCGGCACGGTACCGGCCCCCGATGCGGTCTTGATTCGTCCCGACGGGCACGTCGCCTGGGTCGGAAACGGCACTGGTGACGGCTTGGGCGACGCGCTCACGGCCTGGTTCGGCGCCCCGCCCGGCGCTTAGGGCTAGTCCGGCGGTTCGTCGCCCGAGCCGAGGGTGGGGGCGCGTTCCCAGTCGCTGGGCTTGCCGGCAACACCTTCGGCCTCCCGGTCGTCGGCGACCTTCTCCTCGAGCTGGTCGACGATGTCTTCCAGCTCCTGAGAGTGACCCCGGAGGTCTTTGTCGGGTTTCGTCATATCGCTTTCCATCGACTGTGGTCGGGCAGCGCCCGTCGCTATCCAGTACCCCATCCACCGGCTGGTAATCGGCTGGGGATTGTGATCCTCAACATGGCAGCGAAGGCCGCGTTGACCGAGCTAGGAGTGACGGACGCGACATTACGCCCCAGCGGTGGAAGTATCGCAAGGGTGGCCGATAAGAAACCGCAGACCATCTCCTACCCGGCGGCCGACAGGCGTCCGCGCCGCCACGAATCCGAGCCGCTCGATCCCCACGTCATCGTTCTGTTTGGTGCGACGGGGGATCTGGCGAAACGCAGGCTGATACCCGGCCTGGCCTACCTGGACCAGTCCGAGCTTGCGCCCGACATCCAGATCGTCGCGACGTCGCTGGAAGACCTCAGCGACGACGAGTTCCGAGAGATCGCCAAAGATGCGATCGAGTCGTTCGGCAGGCACAAGCTCACGTCCGAGCAGTGGGCCAATTTCGCGAAGATCATCACCTACGTCCCGCAGGGAAAGGGACCGGAAGCGCTGGCGGCGGCGGTCGCGGAAGCCGAAGCCGAGCTGGGCCCCAACGTCAGGCGGCTGCATTACCTGTCGGTGCCGCCCAAGGCCGCGCGCGAAGTCATCACCATGCTGAGCGACGCCAAGCTCGTCGAGCGCTCGCGGGTGGTTATGGAGAAGCCGTTCGGAACCGACCTGGCCAGCGCGGTGGCGCTCAACGATTTCGTGCACGAAACGTTCGAGGAATCCCAGATCTTCCGCATCGACCACTTCCTCGGCAAGGAGGCCGCGCAGAACATTCTGGCGTTCCGCTTCGCCAACGGACTCTTCGAGCCGATCTGGAACCGCAACTTCATCGACCATATCCAGATCGACATCCCCGAGGCCCTCGGCCTGGATCAGCGGGCGAACTTCTACGAGGAGACCGGCGCCTACAAGGACATGGTCGTGACCCACCTGTTCCAGGTGATGGCGTTCGTCGTCATGGAGCCGCCCACTGCGCTCGAGCCGTTTGCCATCAGTGAAGAAAAGAACAAGGTGTTCCGCTCGATGCTGCCGGTCAAGCCCTCCAACGTGGTGCGCGGCCAATACAACGGATACCGCGAAGAGAAAGGCGTGGCAAGGGATTCCGACACCGAGACGTTCATCGCCCTCAAGGTCGGCATCGACAACTGGCGCTGGGCGGGCGTGCCCATCTATCTGCGGACCGGCAAGAAGATGGCCGAAGGCATCCGCATCATCTCGATCGCATTCAGAGAGGCGCCCCGGACGATGTTTCCGCCCGGCTCGGGGGTTGGGACTCAGGGGCCCGACCACCTGACGTTCGACCTGGCCGACAACTCAAAGGTTTCGCTGTCTTTCTACGGCAAGCGGCCGGGCCCCGGGATGAAGCTGGACAAGTTGTCCATGCAGTTCTCCTCGCAGGAGATCGACACCGTCGTGGACGTGCTGGAGGCGTACGAACGGCTCATCCTCGACGCGATGCGCGGTGACCACACGCTGTTCAACACCGCGGAGGGCATCGAATCATTGTGGGAGCGTTCGCAGGAGCTGCTCGACGACCCTCCGCCGGCGAAGATGTATCAACCGGGCACCTGGGGTCCCAACGCCATCCATCAATTGATCGCACCCAATGCGTGGCGGTTGCCCTTCGAGCGCGAGTGGCGCGACGCCAGGCCCGACTCGTAGCCGGCGCGGTCAGCCCAGTTCGGCGCTGATGTAGGTGATGGCGTTCCGAAATTCCTTGAGCATCTCATTGTCGGGAACGACGAAGCCGTAGCCGGCGTATAGCTGATCGGTGGGGTGGTGGGTGACGATCCAGCCGGTGGCGGCCAGGTGCTCCGCGGCGGGTTGGCGCGCCCCCTCCCACACCAGATCGGCGACGTCGATGTCCAGTCCGTGCTTACGCCAGGTGGTGCGCATCGCCCGGGCGCGCTCGTCGGTGAACACGCCCATGTTGGTGATGTTCTCGGTGGCCAGCCGACTGCCCGGTGCGCTGAGCGCGGTGATGCTGTCCAGGAGCCGGTCCTGCGCCTGCGGCGGCAGGTAGGGGAGCAGACCCTCGGCGATCCAGGCCGTCGGCGCCGTAGGGTCAAACCCATTGCCGCGCAGCGCGGTTCGCCAATCGTCGCGCAGATCGATACCTACCGTTCGGCGTTCGGCGGTCGGTTCGGCGCCGATCCGGGCCAGCGTTTCGCTCTTGAAGGCGATGACCTCGGGCTGATCAACCTCGTAGACCACCGTGCCCGCGGCCCACGCCAACCGATAGGCGCGGGCGTCCAGCCCGGCGGCCAAGATCACGGCCTGACGTATCCCGCTGCTGGACGCCGATGTGAGGAAATCGTCGAAAAACCTGGTGCGCACGGCGATCTGCTCGCGACGCTGCTGCAGGGTCACAGGCATGTCGTCGTTGTCGAGCGGGATCTGGCCATCGAGCATGCGGACGAAGAACGGGTGGCCGACCGCGCGCACCAACGGCTCGGCGAACCGGTCATCCAGCAGCGGATCGGGCTCGCGGGAGGCCAGCGCCCGCGACGCGGCGACCATCGTCGCGGTCGCCCCAACGCTGGACGCCAAATCCCAGCTGTCGCCCTCGGTGCGCGCCGAACCAAGTGATGACACTCGCCGCTCCCTCCTGGAATTCGGCCGCCGCGGCGGCATGATTTCGGATGTTCGCCGCCAACGGGGCGCGGCTACACCACCTGGGTCGAAGGGTACTTTCTGCCTAAGCCGCACTCACCAAGCCCCCGCTGAACTCGAGACAGGAAGCGAACCACTGGATGGCACCGACTCTGCGCCCGCGCCGCTCGGCGTTGTACCTGCCCGGCAACAAGCCCCGCGCATTGGAGAAGGGGAAATCGCTGCCCGCGGACGTGGTCATCCTCGACCTCGAGGACGCCGTAGGACCTGACGCCAAAGCCGATTCACGGGCCGCTGTGTGCGGCGCGATCTCCCCGGAAAGCTACGGGCCCCGGGAGGTCGTGGTGCGCGTCAACGGCCTGGACACCGACTGGCACGACGAGGACCTGGCCGCCGTGGCCGGTTCTGCCGCTCACGGCGTGCTGGTGCCGAAGGTCGAGTCGGGCGATCAGGTCCGGGCGCTGGCCGCGACACTGGTCAAGCTAAACGCCCCGGAGTCGTTGCAGCTCTGGGTGATGATCGAAACGCCGCGGTCCTTCCTGAGGGTCGAGGAGATCGCCTCGGCCAGCGACCGATTGGCCGCGCTGGTGATCGGCACCAACGACCTGGTGAACGATCTGCACGGCTTGCATGTGCCGGGCCGGGCACCGGTCGTGCCCGCGTTGTCGTTGGCGGTGCTGGGAGCCAGGGCGGCCGGAAAGGTGATCCTGGACGGCGTGTTCAACGACATCACCGACGAAGACGGATTTCGCGCCGAGGCCCGGCAGGGGCGTGAAATGGGTTTCGACGGCAAGACTTTGATCCATCCGTCCCAGATCGGCCCGGCCAACGACCTGTTTGGTCCGTCGCAGCGGGAAGTCGCGGACGCCCGCAAGGTTGTCGCGGCCTATCAGGAGGCACGGGCCGCGGGGACCAGTGTCATCACGGTGGACGGTCGGATGATCGAGAGCCTGCACGTCCGCAATGCCGAGCGAATCCTCGCGCTCGCGGACCTCATCGCGGAACTGGCCTCCGCCTCCTAGGCGTACGAGGCTATTGCTTGTCGACTCGGCCGCCGATCTGGCCGGCAAGTTTGACCGCCACGTCCGCTCCCGCTGGCGTTGGAGATCGGTCCCACTTGGAATTCGCAGGAAGGGACGCCAACGGGCGTCCGGACACCCCGTGCTCTACCGTGATGGCAGGCGGGGACAGGGGTGCCCAGTTTCGACGAGGGCGCCATGCCCGGACCGGTGAGTCGACGGTGACCACGCGGTAGGTTGAACGCGGTTCCGAACGACTCGAGAGGAGACACCGTGCGTCACAGCGCGGCCATGCCCGAGGCCGACCGCACGTGGATGGTTGACACGCTGCTCGCGCTGCTGCAGACACCCAGTCCGGCGGGGCGGACGGACGCGGTGATGCAGCTCATCGGCGACATCTTCGACGACTTTGGTGTGCCGTTCTCCCTGACCCGGCGCGGCGCGCTGACCGCCGAACTCCCCGGGGAATCGGCGACCATCGACCGCGCGCTGGTCGTTCACGCCGACACCATCGGCTGCATGGTGCGACGGCTCAAGGACAACGGCCGTCTCGAGGTCATTCCGGTCGGCACCTTCTCGGCCCGGTTCGCCGCGGGCGCCCGGGTGCGGATCTTCTCCGACGACCCCGACGAATTCATCACCGGCACGGTCATGCCGCTCAAAGCCAGTGGGCACGCCTTCGGCGACGAGATCGACCTGCAGCCAACCGACTGGGAACACGTCGAGGTCCGCGTCGACCGCAAGGTGTCCTCGCGGGAGGACCTCGTCCGTCTCGGCCTGCAGATCGGCGACTTCGTCGCGCTGATCGCCAGCCCCGAACTGACCGCCGACGGCTACATCGTTTCTCGTCACCTCGACGGCAAGGCGGGCGTCGCGATCGCGCTTGCACTGGCCAAGAATTTCGCCGAAAACAAGCTGGTGCTGCCGCACCGCACGATGGTGATGATCACCATCACCGAGGAAGTCGGCCACGGGGCGAGCCATGGCTTGCCCGCCGATGTCGCCGAATTGGTCTCGGTGGACAACGCGGTGTGCGCGCCCGGCCAACACTCCATCGAGGACGGGGTGACCATTCCGATGGCCGACCTGCACGGCCCGTTCGACTATCACCTGACCCGCAAGCTGTGTCGGCTCGCGCAGGAGCAGGAAATCCCTTGCGCGCGGGATGTCTTCCGCTTTTACCGCTCCGATGCCGCCGCGGCCATCGAGGCGGGCGCGGGCACCCGCGCGGCGCTCGTAGGCTTCGGACTCGACGGCAGCCACGGTTGGGAACGCACCCATCTGGATTCGCTGCAGGCGGTGTACTGCCTGCTGCACACCTGGCTGCAGACGCCGCTGACCTTCGCCAAATGGGATGCCAAGCCGTCAGGCAAGCTCCGGGACTTTCCGTCGTCCAAGCAGCCCGCCCCGAGCGAGCGGTGGGTACCGCTGGCCCGCGGGGAACACGATTCACCCGGCGAGGCGTCGCCGGGATCGCACTGGCCGCCGTCGGAAGGCCCGCAGGCCTGAGGCGTTAGCGCCTAGTTTCCGGCGCCGCGGGGGATCCGGTCGGCGCGCCAGCACCGCGATTTCATGGGGACGTCGACCGCGTCGGCCTCAGCGAAACGCTCAGTCAAGGCGGCGCGGGCATTGGCGAGTCGCTCAGCGCGCTCCTCGGGAGACGCGATGATCACCCGGCTGTAGGTGCCCACCATCGCGACGACATCGTCGATGCTCATCCTCCGCGCGAACGTGAACGTCTCGCGGGCGACGTTGTGGAAGATCTGCGGGTCGGGGAGCACGACGTTCTCGTGGCGCCGGCGGAAGCGGTCGGGGGATTCCGCCTCGGGTGTGTCCTCACCCGGCAGCAGGTCGAGGTCGCGCACCCAATCCACGTCACGATCCCGGCTGGTCCAAATCAGGCCGAATCGCCCGCCGTCGCGCAGTACCCGGCCGATCTCCGGAACGGCCCGCTCGGGATCCATCCAGTGCCACGCCGACGATACGAACACGGCGTCCGCGGAGACGTCGGGAAGCGGAATCGACTCCCCAGTGCCTTCGACGGCACGAACCTCGGGAGACCGCTCGGTGAGTACCGCCCGCATGCGCGCGTCGGGCTCCACGGCGCTGACCGCCGCCGCCCTGTCCACCAGTGTGCGGGTGAACAGCCCGGTGCCCGCGCCCAAGTCGACGGCGACCCCGCAATGGGGCGGAACCAGCCAGTCCACTGCCTGCTGCGGAGGGTGCGGACGCAACCCGTCATAGTCCTCGGCGATCGAGCCGAAGGACGTCGCGCGCTCTTGACGATCAGTCACACGCAACAACGTATTGCAGCTCGCTGTGCAAGAGATGAGGAAGAGCGCGCGGCGTCACCACAGGGCGCTGTGATTGACGAGCGCGTCGGCCACCAGACCTATGCCGAAGACCAGGAA
>NZ_LZKH01000191.1:0-47822 GCF_001672745.1 Mycobacterium sp. E1386 | reverse complement strand
ACGCCCGCGATGATTCGCTGGACTGCGCCGCCCGCTCCATCGACACCACCTCCGCGGCGGTGGCCGCCATGGCCGCGGAGGTCTTGTTGGCGGCCGCGGTCAGGTCACGGATCTCGGCGGTCGGCAACATCGAGCCGCGCTCGATGACGTTCAGCAGCGAGAGGAATCCGCGTTCGGAGGCGCCCAGCGCGTACATGGCGGGCCGCGCCGCGGACCCGGGCGGCGGCAGCCGACGCGCGTTCGCCGGGCGGGGCGTGGGCAGCGGCTCGGAGCGCAGCCACCGGTAGCGGAACAACAACAGCGTCGCCGGGACGGCCATGATGACCGCGACGGCGCCGGTGATCTCCAGCAGCAGCGCGAACCATCCCCACGCCGCCAGCAGCATCGTCACCGCCGCCCAGAACACGCAGCCGGCGGCGAAGATCAGGCCCCACCGCAGCGCGCGACGTTGCCGCCGCAGCAGCCGCGCACGCGGATCCGCGGCGGCGCTGAGCTTCTGGGCCACCAGATCGGACAGGTCGGCGGCGGTGGCCAGCCCGCGCCCGAGCAGCGTGCGCCAGAGCCCGCGTCGCGCCTCGCTCACCGCCACGACACCCGAGTTACTGGCCAAAGGGCTTCTCGGTGACCGCGCCAGTCTCGGCGGACGCGGGCCGGGCCTCCGGAGTGGCCCCGGCGGCGGGTGTCCCACCGGTCGGCAGCGCTTCGCCGCGCATCGACGCGCGGATCTGCTCCAGCCGGGAGTGACCGGCCATCTGCACCCCGGCCTGCTCGACCTCGAGCATGCGGCCCTGCACCGACCCTTGCGCGAGCTCGGCGGAGCCGATCGCGTTGGCGTAGCGGCGTTCGATCTTGTCGCGCACCTCGTCGAGGCTGGGCACGTTGCCCGGGGCGGCGATCTCGCTCATCGACCGCAGCGAGGCGCTCACCTGCTCCTGCATCTTGGCCTGCTCGAGCTGGCTGAGCAGCTTGGTGCGCTCGGCGATCTTCTGCTGCAGCACCATCGCGTTCTGCTCGACCGCCTTCTTGGCCTGGGAGGCCGCGCTCAGCGCCTGATCGTGCAGCGTCTTGAGGTCCTCGACGCTCTGCTCGGCGGTCACCAGCTGGGCCGCGAACGCCTCGGCGGCGTTGTTGTACTCGGCGGCCTTGGCGGCGTCACCGGCGGCGGTGGCCTGGTCGGCCAGCGTCAGGGCCTGACGCACGTTGACCTGCAACTTCTCGATGTCGGCGAGTTGCCGGTTCAGCCGCATCTCCAGTTGGCGCTGGTTCCCGATCACCTGCGCCGCCTGCTGCGTCAGCGCCTGATGCGTGCGTTGCGCTTCCTCGATGGCCTGCTGGATCTGCACCTTGGGGTCGGCGTGCTCGTCGATCTTCGCGTTGAACAGCGCCATCAGGTACTTCCACGCTTTGACGAACGGATTGGCCATGAGTGAGCTCCACCTTCGCTTCTTGTTGGCCGGATGGTCCCTGGATGGGCCGTCGCTTGTCGCTCAATTTAATGCGTCGGGGCCGATCGCCCTACCCCTGGCGCTGGAACGCCGCGCCGGGGCACCGCTCAGGCGATCGCCAGGGAAGCCACCGGCGGGATGACGACCTTCGTGCCGGCATCGATGCTGGGACCGCGCGCCCCGTCGACGGGCGCACTCCTGGCCGCCCGTTCCTGGCCGGCCATCCGCTCGCCGGCGTCGGTGAGCACCGACGACAGCGGGACCTGTAACGCCTCGCAGATCGCGTTGAGCAGCTCGCTGGAGGGCTCCTTGCGCCCGCGCTCCACCTCGGACAGGTATCCAAGGCTCACCCGCGCCGAATCGGACACCTCGCGCAGCGTCCGGCCCTGCGTCACCCGGGCCTCGCGCAGCACGTCGCCGATGACCTCGCGCACTAATGACGGCATTCCCGCCCTCCTTCGTCAAGTCGGCCCCGCTCGGCACGAAATCGACCGCGTCCGGCAGATGCTCATTACGTGAAACGCGGGCGACGGGGCCTTGGTTCCCGTTCGGCGACCGGAAAATCAGTCCGTTGTCCGGCGCACTTCCCGAACGGTCGACACCACGTAGTCGATGCCGGTGACGATCGTCAGCACGATCGCCGCACCCATCACCACCGCCGCCGTCACCCGGAACGGCCCGGCCAGCGGCAGGATGAACAAGCCGATCGCCACCGCCTGGACCACGGTCTTGACCTTGCCGCCCCAGCTGGCCGGGATGACCCCGCGGCGGATGACCGCCAGCCGCAGCACGGTGACCCCGAACTCGCGCGCCAGGATCACCACCGTGACCCACCACGGCAGGTCGCCGAGCATCGACAGCCCGATCAGCGCCGACCCGATCAGCGTCTTGTCCGCGATCGGATCGACGAACGCGCCGAATTCCGTTGCCATTCCATAATTGCGGGCCAGCAGGCCGTCCAGCCGATCGGTGATGACCGCGACCGTGAAGATGACGAACGCCACCACCCGGAAGGCGACCTCGTGCCCGTCCTTGGCGAACAGCGCGAGCAGGAAAACCGGGACCAGCACCAGCCGGAGCAGCGTCAGCGTGTTGGCCAGGTTTGCGATGTGGACGCGGCCTGGGGGTCCCATCACCGGACCCGTTTGCGGCTGCCCCGACACGGCAACAGAATAACCGTTGGTCAGCATGCCCGTCCCCGATGCCGATACTGTTAGCCGTGACCGAAAGCTCACAGGACTGCCTGGTGCGACGCGCGCGAACGTCCGATGTCCCCGCCATCAAGCGCCTGGTCGACACCTACGCCGGCAAGATCCTGCTGGAGAAGAACCTGGTGACGCTGTACGAGGCCGTCCAGGAGTTCTGGGTGGCCGAATGCGGCGACGACGTGGTCGGTTGCGGCGCGCTGCACGTGATGTGGTCCGACCTGGGCGAGATCCGCACGGTCGCGGTCGACCCGGCGATGACAGGCCACGGCATCGGCCACGCGATCGTCGACCGGTTGCTGGAGGTCGCGCGCGAGCTGCAGCTCAAGCGGCTGTTCGTGCTGACGTTCGAGACCGAGTTCTTCGGCAAGCACGGGTTCACCGAGATCGAGGGCACGCCGGTCACCGCCGAGGTGTTCGAGGAAATGTGCCGGTCCTACGACATCGGTGTCGCCGAGTTCCTGGACCTGAGCTACGTCAAGCCCAACATCCTGGGCAACTCTCGGATGCTGCTGGTGCTCTAGCCCGAAAGTGGCGCCCCGCGCTAGTCGTCGGGGTCGCCGCCGTCGGCGTCGCTGCCGCCCCGGATCAACGCCAGCGTTCCGGCCAGCTCGTCGGGCTTGACCAGCACCTCACGCGCCTTCGAACCCTCGCTCGGCCCGACGATGCCGCGGGTCTCCATCAGGTCCATCAGCCGGCCGGCCTTGGCGAAGCCGACGCGCAGCTTGCGCTGCAGCATCGAGGTGGAGCCGAACTGGCTGGACACCACCAGCTCGACCGCCTGCAGGAACACGTCCATGTCGTCGCCGATGTCGGGGTCGACGTCGGTGCGTTCGCCCGTGGGCTTGGCCGTGGTGACGCCCTCGGTGTATTCGGGCTCGGCCTGGTCCTTGCACGCGTTGACGACGGCGTGGATCTCCTCGTCGGTGATGTAGGCGCCCTGCAGGCGCAGCGGCTTGCTCGCGCCCATCGGCAGGAACAGGCCGTCGCCCATGCCGATCAGCTTCTCCGCGCCGGCCTGGTCCAGGATCACCCGGCTGTCGGTGAGCGACGACGTGGCGAACGCCAGCCGCGACGGCACGTTGGTCTTGATCAGCCCGGTGACCACGTCGACGGACGGGCGCTGGGTGGCTAGCACCAGATGAATGCCGGCGGCCCGGGCTTTCTGGGTGATCCGCACGATCGCGTCCTCGACGTCGCGCGGGGCCGTCATCATCAGGTCGGCCAGCTCGTCGACGATCGCCACGATGTACGGGTAGGGCCGGTATTCGCGTTGGCTGCCCAGCGGCGCGGTGATGGCCCCCGACCGCACCTTCTCGTTGAAGTCGTCGATGTGGCGCACCCGCGATGCCTGCATGTCCTGGTAGCGCTGCTCCATCTCCTCGACCAGCCAGGCCAGCGCGGCGGCGGCCTTCTTGGGCTGGGTGATGATCGGGGTGATCAGGTGCGGAATGCCCTCGTACGGGGTGAGCTCCACCATCTTGGGGTCGATCAGGATCATCCTGACCTCTTCGGGTGTGGCCCGGGTCAGCAGCGACACCAGCATGGAGTTGACGAAGCTGGACTTGCCCGATCCGGTGGAGCCCGCGACCAGCAGGTGCGGCATCTTGGCCAGGTTGGCCGAGATGAAGTCGCCTTCGATGTCCTTGCCGAGGCCGATCACCAGCGGGTGGTGGTCGCGGCGGGTCGACGGCGCGGTCAGCACGTCGGCCAGGCGCACCATTTCCCGGTCGGTGTTGGGCACCTCGATGCCCACGGCGGATTTGCCGGGGATCGGGGCCAGCATGCGCACGCTCTCGGTGGCCACCGCGTAGGCGATGTTCTTCTGCAGCGCGGTGATCTTCTCCACCTTCACGCCCGGCCCGAGCTCGACCTCGTAGCGGGTGACGGTCGGCCCGCGGGTGCAGCCGGTGACGGCGGCGTCGACCTTGAACTGGGTGAGCACCTCGCCGATGGCCTCGGCCATGACGTTGTTGGCGGCGCTGCGCTTCTTCGGCGGGTCGCCCGCCACCAGCAGGCTCATCGACGGCAGGGTGTAGGGACCCTCGACGACGCGGTCCAGCACCTCGGTCTTCTTCTTGTCGCGGCGGCGGCCCTTCCCGATGGCCGGCTCCGGCGTGGTGGGAATGTCGTCCTCGTTGTCGCGCAAGGCGGGGGCCGGCTCCGCCGTCGCCCAGGGCGGCGGCCCGCCTTCGGGATCGAGCGAACCGTCGTCGTAGTAGTCGTCGGAAAAGTCTTCGGCCCCAGGGGGATCCGCGTCGTCGTAGTCGTCGTAGTCGTACTCGTCGTCGCCGAGCAGCCGCGCGCCGAACATGGCGCGGACGGCGTCGGGCACCTCCCGGATGGTGGTCCCGGTCAGCAAGAGCAGGCCGAACATGAAGCCGATGAACAACAACGGCGCGGCGATCCAGGCCGTCAGCCCGTCCGACAGTGGGCCGCCGATGGCGAAGCCGATGAACCCCGCCGCGCGGCGCCGCGCTTCCGGGTCTTCCGGCGAGCCCGACCACAGGTGCCGCAGGCCGAGCGCGGAAAGCGCGATCAGGGTGGCGCCCAGGATCAGCCTGGGTCGCGCGTCGGGATTGGGCTGGGTTCGCATCAGCGCCACCGCCACCGCGGCGGTGACGACCGGGAGCGCCAGGACGCCCGCCCCGATGAAGGTGCGCAACAGCGTGTCAACCCACGCGCCGACCGGCCGGGCGGCGTTGAACCACGAGCTCGCGGCGACCACGACGGAAAGGCCGAGCAGCATCAGCGCGATCCCGTCGCGGCGGTGCCCCGGGTCGATGTCACGGGCGCGGCCGATCGACCGCGCCGCGCCGCCGGTGCTGCGGGCCGCCATCAGCCAGGTGGCGCGCAGGGCGCGGCCGCCGGTGAGCCCGGCGGCCACCAGGAGTGAATGGTTACGCCGCTTGGCGGGCCTGCTCGGCCGCTTGCGGGGCGCCGCCGGCCGCGCGCGACCCGACCCAGTTCGCGAAGGGGCCTTTGACCTGCTCGTTCTGGCTTTGGAGCGGGCGGCGGTCTTGTTAGCCATGTCGGCAAGGGTAGTCGCACCGCCATCATCTGCACCACCCGCCACACTGGTAACGGTTCGGCTTGTGAGCCATCTGACGGGCCGGCCGCGGCGGCGCGTGAGTAGGGTGACAACCGGTGACCTGAATAACACAAGTCATGCGCGTCACCCACCCCGTAACCCAGGAGGCCCGAGCATGCCCGTCGTCGTCGTTGCCACCATGACCGTCAAACCGGAATCGGTCGACACGGTCCGCAACATCCTCACGCAGGCTGTGGAGGAAGTGCACAACGAACCCGGCTGCCAGTTGTACTCCCTGCACCAATCGGGCGAGACCTTCGTCTTCGTCGAGCAGTGGGCCGACGAGGAGGCGCTCAAGACGCACAGCACCGCCCCGGCCATCGGCAAGATGTTCGGCGCGGCAGGCGAGCACCTCGCGGGGGCGCCGGACATCAAGATGCTCCAGCCGGTGCCCGCGGGCGACCCGGACAAGGGTCAGCTCCGGTCCTGATGACGCGGCCCCTCGAAGGCAAGATCGCCTTCATCACCGGCGCGGCGCGCGGCCAGGGACGCGCACACGCGGTGCGGCTCGCCGCCGACGGCGCGAGCATCATCGCGGTCGACCTGTGCGACCAGATCGCCAGCGTGCCCTATCCCCTGGCCACCGAGGACGACCTGGCGCAAACGGTCAAGCTGGTCGAGGACACCGGCGCCCGGATCGTCGCCGCTCGCGGCGACGTCCGCGACCGGGCGTCGCTGTCGGCGGCCCTGCAGGCGGGCCTCGACGAGTTCGGCCGGCTCGACATCGTCGTGGCCAACGCCGGTATCGCACCGATGCAGTCGGGCGACGACGGCTGGCGCGACGTCATCGACGTCAACCTGACCGGCGTCTACAACACCATCAAGGTGTCCATCCCGACCATGGTCAAGCAGGGCACCGGGGGCTCGATCGTGCTGATCAGCTCGAGCGCCGGACTGGCCGGCGTCGGCAGCCCCGACGCCGGTTCCGTAGGCTATGCCGCCGCCAAGCACGGCGTGGTGGGGCTGATGCGGGTGTACGCGAATCTGCTTGCCACACAGTATATCCGGGTCAACTCGATCCATCCGTCCGGCGTCGAGACCCCGATGATCAACAACGAGTTCACCCGGGAATGGCTGGCCAAGATGGCGGCCGCAACCGACACGCCCGGCGCCATGGGCAATGCCATGCCGGTGGAGGTGCTGGATGTCGAGGACGTCGCCAACGCGGTGGCGTGGTTGGTGAGCGACCAGGCCCGCTACATCACCGGCGTCACTTTGCCGGTCGACGCGGGCTTCCTGAACAAGTAGCGGCGCATGGCACGAAATCCCGCCGCGCAGACCGCTTTCGGCCCGATGGTGTTGGCCGCCGTCGAACAGAACGAGCCGCCGGGTCGCCGCCTGGTGGACGACGACCTCGCGGAACTGTTTCTGCCGGCGCCGCTGCGCTGGCTCGTCGCGGCGACCCGGGTGGCGCCGGTGCGCCGCGTGATGATCCGCGCATCGGAGTGGACCGGGCGCGGTCTGTGGGCGAACATGGCCTGCCGCAAGCGTTTCATCGGCGACAAGCTGGCCGAGGCGCTCGAGGGCGTCGACGCGGTCGTCATCCTCGGCGCCGGATTGGACACCCGCGCCTACCTGCTGACCCGGCAGATCCGCATCCCCGTGTTCGAGGTCGACCTGCCGGTCAACGTCGCCAGGAAGGTGAAGACCGTCCGGCGGGTGCTCGGCGGGCCGCCGATGTCGGTGCGGCAGGTCGCGTTGGACTTAGAGCGCGACGACTTGCTGACCGCCCTGGCCGAGCACGGTTATCGCACCGATTACCGGGCCTTCTTCATCTGCGAGGGTGTCACCCAATACCTGACCGAAGCCACCGTTCGCCGGACGCTGGAGGGCCTGCGCGCGGCCGCACCCGGCAGCCGTTTGGTATTCACCTACGTCCGGCGGGATTTCATCGACGGTACCAATCGGTACGGTACGCGTACGCTCTATCGCAGCGTCCGCCAGCGGAGGCAGTTGTGGCACTTCGGTTTACAGCCCGAGGAGGTCGGCGAATTCATCGGGGAATACGGTTGGCGGCTGCTCGAGCAGGCCGGGCCCGACGAACTCCTCGAGCGTTACGTGCAGCCCACCGGGCGCAAGCTCAAGGCCTCGCAGCTGGAATGGTCGGCATACGCGGAAAAGCTGTAGGGCGGGTCAGACCTCGACGGTGGCGACCCGCTTCGCCCGGCTCCGTCGCGCTCGCGATCGCCACTAGACCTCGATGACCGTCGGCACGATCATCGGTTGCCGGCGGTACGTCTCGCCCACCCACTTGCCGACGGTGCGGCGCACGGCCTGGGCGATGCGGCCCGGATCGGTGATGTTGTCGGCGGCAAGCAGTTCCAGCTCCGCCTCGACCCGGCGCCCGGCGGGCTCCAGCGCCTTGGGGTCTTCGGAGAAGCCGCGCGAATGCAGGTGCGGCGCGGCCACGGGACGCCCGGTGCCGCGCTGGACGACGACGGTCACCGCGACGAAGCCCGACGACAGGATGAGCCGCTCCCCCAGCGTGATGTCGCCGACGTCGCCGCTGATGAGCCCGTCGACGAACATCTTGCCCACCGGCACCGCCCCGGCGATCGACGCGGTGCCGGCGACCAGGTCGACGCTGACGCCGTTCTCGGCCAACAGGATCGACTCCTCCGGCACCCCGGTGCTGGCCGCTAACTTGGCGTTGGCGCGCAGCATCCGCCAGGTGCCGTGCACCGGCATGACGTTGCGCGGCCGCACACCGTTGTAGAGGAAGAGCAGCTCGCCGGCGTAGGCGTGGCCCGAAACGTGCACGCGCGCTTGGGCGTTGGTGACGACGCGCGCCCCGATCTTGGCGAGGGCGTCGATCACGCCGTAGACCGCCTCCTCGTTTCCGGGGATCAGCGACGACGCCAGCACGATCAGGTCGCCCGCGGTGAGCGTGATGCTGCGATGCTCGCCGCGGGACATCCGCGACAGCGCCGACATGGGCTCGCCCTGGGTGCCGGTGGTGATCAGCACCACCCGCTCGGGCGGCATCATCTCGGCGGCGCCGATGTCGATCACGTCGGAATCGGCGACCCGCAGGAACCCCAGCTCCCGGGCGATGCCCATGTTGCGCACCATGGACCGCCCGACGAACGACACCCGCCGGCCCAACGCGACGGCCGCATCGATGATCTGCTGCACCCGGTCGACGTTGGAGGCGAAGCACGCCACGATCACCCGGCCCTCGGCGCCCCGGATCAGGCGGTGCAGCGTCGGTCCCACTTCGCTTTCCGACGGCCCCACACCTGGGATCTCGGAGTTGGTCGAGTCGCACAAGAACAGGTCCACCCCGGCGTCGCCGAGACGGGACATGCCGGGCAAATCGGTGGGCCGGCCGTCGAGGGGAAGCTGGTCGAGTTTGATGTCGCCGGTGTGCAGGACGGTTCCCGCGCCGGTGTGCACGGCGATCGCCAGCGCATCCGGGATGGAGTGGTTGACGGCGAAGTACTCGCACTCGAAGACGCCGTGGGTGCTCCGCTGGCGTTCGCTGACCTCGATGAACACCGGCTTGAGCCGGTGCTCACGGCATTTCGCGGCGACCAGCGCCAGGGTGAACTTCGACCCGACGACCGGGATGTCCGGGCGCAGCTTGAGCAGGAACGGGATGCCGCCGATGTGGTCCTCGTGCGCGTGGGTGAGCACCAGCGCCTCGATGTCGTCCAGCCGATCCTCAATGTGGCGCAGGTCCGGGAGGATCAGGTCCACGCCGGGCTCGTCATGGGTGGGGAACATCACCCCGCAATCGATGATCAGCAACCGGCCGAGATGCTCGAAAACCGTCATATTCCGGCCGATTTCGCTGATGCCGCCCAGCGCGGTGACCCGCAACCCACCGGTGGTCAAGGGACCAGGAGGGGCGAGGTCTACATCCACTTACGGGTCACCCTTTGACTCACCGGAGCACCGACGCCGCGCGCATATCGGCGGCCAGCGCATCGATTTGCTCGGGCGTCGCCGGCATCTGCGGCAGGCGGGGATCGCCAACTTCGATGCCCTGCAAGCGCAGACCCGCCTTGGACATCGTCACGCCGCCCAGCCGGCCCATCGCGTTGCACAGCGGGGCGACGGAGACGTTGATCTTCCGCGCGGTGGCGATGTCACCGGAAGCGAAGGCGGACAACATCTCTCGGAGCTGACCGGCGGCCACATGAGAGATCACGCTGATGAAGCCGGTGGCACCCATGGCCAGCCACGGCAGGTTCAGCGCGTCGTCGCCGGAATAGTAGGCCAGCCCGGTCTCGGCGATGATCTGGCCGCCGCTGTGCAGGTCGGCTTTGGCGTCCTTGATTCCCACGATGTTCGGGTGGGCGGCCAGCGCGCGGATGGTCTCGGTCTCGATCGGGATCACCGAGCGCGGCGGGATGTCGTAGAGCAGCACCGGCAGTTCGGTGGCGTCGGCGACGGCGGTGAAGTGCGCGATGAGCCCGCTCTGCGGCGGCTTGGAGTAATAGGGGGTGACCACCAGCAATCCGTGGGCGCCCTCGGCCGCGCAGGCCTTGGCCAGCCGGACGCTGTGAGCGGTGTCATAGGTGCCCGCGCCGGCGACGACCCGGGCGCGGTCGCCCACCGCCTCCAGCACGACGCGCAGCAATTCCCGCTTCTCGTCGTCGGTGGTGGTCGGCGACTCACCGGTGGTGCCGGAGACCACCAGGCCGTCACACCCCGCGTCCACCAGGTGGTTCGCCAGGTGCGCCGCGGCGGCGGTATCGAGCGAGCCGTCGGGATCAAACGGTGTCACCATCGCGGTCAGCACGGTTCCCAACCGGGCCGGGGCGTCGAATCCGACGGTGCTCACGGTCATTAGGTTACCTGGCGGCGGCAAGGTATTTGGCAACGGCGCGGACGTGCGTTGACGGGCCGCCGGGGCGGTCAGCGTCAGGCTTCGGTGGCCAGCGGGCTGGTGGCCACCTCGGTCCCGTCGGCCAGGGTCGAGATCTCGAAGTCGGCGAACACCGCGGGCGCGGCGCCGGCGAGCTGGCGCAGGCACTCGATGGCCAGCCGCCGGATTTCCACGTCGGCGTGCTCGCTGGCGCGCATGGCGATGAAGTGCCGCCAGGCCCGGTAGTTGCCCGTGACGACGATGCGGGTCTCCGTCGCGTTCGGCAGCACCGCCCGGGCGGCCTGGCGCGCCTGCTTGCGGCGCAAAATCGCGTTGGGTTGGTCGGCGAACTTCGCCTCGAGCCTGGCCAGCAACTCCGCGTAGGTGGCCCGGCTGGCGTCGGCGGCCTCGGTCAGGATCCGGCGCAGTTCGGGGTCGTCCTCCATGCCCGGGGGCACGACGACGCGCGAGTCGCCCTCCGGCACGTAGCGTTGCGACAGCTGCGAGTAGGAGAAATGCCGGTGCCGGATCAGCTCGTGCGTGAGCGATCGCGAAATGCCGGTGATGTAGAACGACACGCTGGCGTGCTCGAGCACCGAGAAGTGCCCGACGTCGATGATGTGCTTGATGTAGCCGGCGTTGGTCGCGGTCTTGGGATTGGGTTTCGACCAGCTCTGATAGCAGGCCCGGCCGGCGAACTCGACCAGCGCGGCGCCACCGTCGGCGTCGGTGGTCCACGGCACGCCCGGGGGCGCCAGGAACTCGGTCTTGGCGATCAGTTGCACGCGTAGCGGCGCGGTCTCGGCCACGGCGCTCACCTTAACGTTTCGACCGGACCGTGAGCTCACCCGATATCAGCAGGGGCAGCAGCGCGTCGCGCAAGGCGGACAGCCGCGCGCTCTCGGTGCGACGCGCGTGGCGTAGCGCCCCCAGGCCGGTGATCGTTCGTAGCGCCGTGGTGGGCAGGCGCCGAACGTCCGGGACCATAACGTCCAAGAGGTCGCGCGGCTGGATCCGCTGATGGCTCCCCGACGTCCCGGCCACCCGGCGTTGCAGCCGTTCGGAGACGTCGGGATGCCGGACGGCCGACCACAGGGCCGAGGCGTCGACGCCGCTGGGCTTCAGGACGACGAACTCGCTGCTGGCCACGGCCATCTGCGGCGGAAGGCTCGGCACGTTCCAGATTCGCGGAATCCGGGGATTGAGCTTCGCGAACAGCACGCACGGGCCCGACAGGAGGAACTTGCCGCTCCTGATGGACTCCGCACTCACGACGCGGGGCTGCGCCCCGTCGTCGAACGCCGGGAGGCTGAAGTGTGCGACCACGTCGTCGAACTCGGCGACGTTGAGGAACGCCGTCAACCGGGTCGCAAGGCTGGACAGCGGCGCGCGTTCGCGGGCCGACTCCGCGATGGCGACCATCACGTTCTCGGCGGCCTCGATCACGCGCCCGTTGGCGGACACCTTGTCGTCGAGGGAGCCGAGCAATTCGGCGATCGCCCGGCGCTGCGGCGCGCGCACGCTGCGCACCGCGACGTCACGCAGGATGCGCTGGCTGAGCAGCGGCTGCCCCGATCCGCAGCGGTGATCGCCCAGCCGACAGGTTTGCAGCGCGTAGTACCAATACCGCGTCTCGCGTGGGTCGTTGGCCCGGCATACCAGTGCGTTCTCGGTGACCCAGACGTCGGAGTCGCAGTACCGCAGGCTGCCGCACCGCGACCCGACGCGCCCGAGGACGATCAGCGGGCCGGCCGCGTTGTGTTCGGCCGCGTAACCGATGGCCCCGTTGGCGCCGTAGACGCGGAAGCGTCCGCCCGGCGCGCGCGGCGGCGAGCTGCCGCCGCTGCTGAAGGCCAGGTGGTCACCCAGCGTGGTGATCATCGCAGGCGCTCCAATTGTTGGCGCACAACGCCTTCCAGGCGTGCGGATTCGTCGAGCGCCGCGAGCAGGTCGCCGGTCAGGCGGGCGATCTTCTCCTCGGCCGGCTCGCCGTCGTCCTCGGGGACGGGCGCGCCGACATAGCGCCCCGGCGTGAGCGCGTATCCCGCCGCGGCGATATCGTCGAGCGACGCGGAGCCGCAGAAACCCGGAACATCTTGATAGGTAAGGACTTTCGCGGCGGCCGATTCCGATCCGCGCCACGCGTGATACGTGTCGCCAATGCGGACGACCTCCTCGTGCGTCAGCACCCGCTCGGTGCGGTCCACCAAATGGCCGAGCCCGCGGGCGTCGATGAACAGCACCTGCCCGGACCGCTTGCCCTTGTCGGTGTCGAAGAACCACAGGCACACCGGAATCGACGTGCTGCGGAACAGCTGCCCGGGCAGCGCGACCATGCACGACACCAGGTCGGCGTCGACGATCCGCGCGCGAATCTCGCCTTCCCCGGCCACATTCGACGACATCGAACCGTTGGCCATGACCACGCCGGCCTTCCCGCCCGGGGCCAGTTTGGACAGGACGTGCTGAATCCACGCGTAGTTGGCGTTGCCGGCGGGCGGGACACCGAAGCGCCACCGCGGGTCACGCTCGTCGCGGGCCCAATCCTTGATGTTGAAGGGCGGATTGGCCATCACGTAATCCATCTGCACGCCGGCGTGCAGATCGTCACGGAACGTGTCCCCCCACCGCTCGCCCAGCCCCGCGCTGTCGAGGCCGTGCACGGCGAGGTTCATCTTCGCCATCCGCCAGGTCTGCTCGACGCTTTCCTGTCCGAAGATGGTGACCCGCGCGGGATCGCCCTCGTGCTCTGCGATGAACCGCTCGGTCTGCACGAACATCCCGCCCGAGCCGCAGCACGGGTCATACACCCGCCCGCTCGAGGGTTTTAGGACCTCGACGATCACCCGGACCACGCTGGGTGGGGTGAAGAATTCGCCGCCGCGGCGCCCTTCCGCGCGTGCGAAATTGCCCAGAAAGTACTCGTACACCTCGCCCAGCACGTCCCTGGCGTTGCCACGCCCACCCAGTCGCGCGGTGTCCAGCAGGCGCAGCAGCTCACCGAGGCGGCGCGGGTCGAGGTTTTCGTACAGCCGCGGCAGCGTCGCGGTCTCCATCGCCTCGTCCACGAGCCGGCCGATGTCGGGCGAATCCGCATTGTGCGCCAAGGACTTCCACTGCGCTTCGGAGGCATGCTTGAGGAACACCAGCCCGAGGATGACGTCTTTGTACTGGCCGGCCGAAAGCGAGCCGCGCAACTTGTTGGCCGCCTTCCACAGCGTCTCTTTGAGATCTTTGTCCGTGGCCCGCATCAGCCGGCCGCCCGCAGACCGGCGGCCAGGTCGCCCCGGGTGGCGACGCTGAACCCGCCCAGTCCCAGCCACGAGGCCATGGATCGCAGTTCCCCGGCCAGCGCCTCGACGACGCGCGGTCGCGGCGCGTCGGGTTCGCCGAACGCACCGACGACGCGCAGCGTGTCGGCGGCCCGGTCGGCCTTGAGGTCGACACGCGCGACCAGCTGCCCGTCCATCAGCAGCGGCCACACGTAGTAGCCGTATTGGCGCTTGTGGGCCGGGGTGTAGATCTCGATGCGGTAATGGAATCCGAACAGCCGCTCGACCCGGGGCCGAAAGAAGATCAGCGGGTCGAACGGACACAACAGCGCGGTGCCCCGGTCGGCACGCGGCACCGCGCGGCCGGTGCGCAGATAGGCCGGCGCGGGCCAGCCGTCGACGTCGACCCGCTCGATCTCGCCCGCGGCCAGCAGGTCGGCGACCGCCGGCTTGGCCTGCTGGGCCGACAGCCGGAAGTAGTCGCGGATGTCGGCCTCGGTGCCCACGCCGAGCGCGGTGGCCGCCCGCAGCGTGAGTTCCCGGACGGCTTCCTCGTCGTCGACGTCGCGCGCCAGTACGCTCGCCGGCAGCACCCGTTCCACCAGGTCGTAGTGCCGTGCGAAGCCCACCCGCGTGGCCGTCGTGAGCACGCCGGCCGCGAACAGCGCCTCCGCGACCCACTTGGTGTCGCTGCGGTTCCACCAGGTTCCCTTCTTGCGGCGCGGCTCGGCCGCCAGATGCGCTTCGATCTGCCCGGCGGTGCTGGGGCCGAGTTCGGCGACGGCGGCGACGATGTCCTCGGCAAGCTGGGGATTGGCCTTGACGATGTGGACGCCCCAGCGGCCGTGCCGGTACTGGCGCATCCGCCAGCGCAGCAGCGGCCAGTCGTCCACGGCCATCAGCGCCGCCTCGTGCGCCCAGTACTCGGCCAGCAGCCGCGCCGCGCGCGGGCCCCAGGCGGCGCGATCCAGCACGTCGCGGTCGTAGGGACCGAGCCGGCTGAACACGGGCGCGTAGTGGGCGCGCACCGCGACCGAAACCGAATCCAATTGCAGCACTTGGATTCTCGAAATCAGGCGCTTCAGGTGGGCGCGGGTGACCGGACCGGCGGGGCGCGGCTCGCTAAATCCTTGGGCCGCAACGGCGATCCGTCGGGCTTGCGCGGCCGACAGCCTGGGGGTCCGGATCGACACGGCGCCGACAATACCGCTCGGGTGCGACAGCTCCCGGCGACGACGCGGCTAGCCCGTGCTGACTTTCCCGTCCAGCGGCACCGCGACGCTCGGCTCCGGCGCGTTCTTCTGCTCCTGGTAGGCCGACTCGAGCGCGGCCGGGACCGCTTCGAGGTCGCGGTACACGCCCATCAGTTGCTCGAGGACGTTGATCCGTTGCTTGATCGCCTCGTCCGCCGCGCGCCGGGCCTGCTCGCGGTAGTGATCGGCCTCGCGCTGGGCGTCGCGCCACGCCTTGTCGATCGCCGCTTCGGTCTCGGCACGCATCCCGGCCATTTCGGCCTCCAGCTGCTTTTTGGCTTCCTCGTAATCGGTTTCCATGGCTTTTCGCTGTTCGGCCATCTCCGCCAACTCCTCTTCGTGCTTTCGCTGCGCGGCCTCGACCTCGGCCTCGGCCGCTGCGATCAGCGCGTCCGCCTCGCTCCGCGCCTCGGCCTGCATCTCGGAAACCTCCTCGACCGCGCGCTGCAGCATCTTCGCCATCCGGCGCTGCACCGCGTGGGGTGAGGGTGACGTGTCGGTGAGGACGGCGACCTCCTTGCGCAGCGCGGCCGTCTGGTCGCCGGCTTCCTTCAGCCGGGACCGCAGGCTCTCGACGTCGTCGAGCAACAACTGCTGCTTGGTGGTCAACATCTCGATGTGGGCATCGACCGCGGCCGGGTCGTAGCCCCTGAACATGCGAGTGAACGCTTTCGTGGGTTCGGTTATCACTGCCAATTCCCCCTCCTGGCAACGTGTGGTGACGTGGAGAGACCGACCCCCGCGTCCGAGTATGTCACGGGCGCGGAGACCAAGGCCTATGCCCGACGGTAGCTGTGCAGCCGGTACCGCAGCCCCGTGCGACTGACCTGCCACTCCCCCGTCTCACCCAGCCAGGCGTCGTCGAGCACCGGCGCGAGCGCGTCGTCGTCGTCGCGCCGCAGGTCGACTTCGACCTCGGTGACCTCACACCGCGTGGCCTGGGGAAGCGCGAGCAGGTAGACCTGCTCGCCCCCGATCACCCACGTCTCGGGCTCGTCCGCGGAATCGGCAAGAGCCGCCTCGAGCGACCCGACGACCTGCGCGCCGTCGGCCACGAAGTCCCTCCGGCGCGAGAGTACGACATTCCTGCGACCGGGCAGCGGCCGGACCTTGGCCGGCAGCGACTCCCAGGTGCGCCGGCCCATCACCACGGTGTGCCCGATGGTCAGCTCTTTGAAGCGGGCCAGGTCCTCGGGCACTCGCCATGGGATGTCGCCACCACGGCCGATGATGCCCGACGTCGATTGCGCCCACACCAGGCCGAGGTCGGTCATACAGCGACGGGGGCTTTGATCGCGGGATGCGGGTCGTAATTCTTCACGACGACGTCGTCGTAGGTGTAGTCGAAGATCGAATCCCGATGTCCCAGCACAAGTTCCGGGTACGGCCGCGGCTCGCGGCTGAGCTGGGTACGCACCTGCTCGACGTGGTTGTCGTAGATGTGGCAGTCACCACCCGTCCAGACGAACTCACCGACCGACAGACCGGCCTGGGCGGCCATCATGTGGGTGAGCAGCGCGTAGCTGGCGATGTTGAACGGCACGCCGAGAAAGAGGTCGGCGCTGCGCTGGTACAGCTGGCAGCTGAGCCGACCGTCGGCCACGTAGAACTGGAAGAACGCGTGGCACGGCGGCAGCGCCATCTGCGGGATCTCCCCCACGTTCCACGCCGACACGATGATGCGCCGCGAGTTCGGATCGGTGCGCAGCAAGTCCAGCGCCGCGGTGATCTGGTCGACGTGCTCGCCCCTCGGCGTCGGCCAGGACCGCCACTGCACGCCGTATATCGGCCCGAGATCGCCTGTCTCGCTTGCCCATTCGTCCCAGATGGTGACGCCGTGCTCGTGCAGCCAGGCGACATTGGAGTCGCCGCGCAGGAACCACAGCAACTCGTAGATGACCGACTTCAGATGCACCTTCTTGGTGGTGAGCAGCGGGAAACCGGCCGACAGGTCGTAGCGCAACTGCTGGCCGAACAGGCTGCGGGTCCCGGTGCCGGTGCGGTCGGCTTTGGCCGTGCCCCGCTCGAGCACCAGGCGCAACAGGTCCTCGTAGGGCGTCGGGATCGGCACGCGGCCAGCTTAACGGCGATCGCAAGCGCGGCGAAGCCGGGCGCGGCGGGTCGACGCCATATTTCCCGCGGCGATCGCAAGCGCGGCGAAGCCGGGCGCGGCGGGTCGACGCCGAAAAATCTAACTCCCAGGGCCAGGAGTAGAACGGGTCCCATGCCGAACATCATCGACACCATCGCCACCGCTGACGGGACCTGCACCGTCCATTTGCTCACCCCCGATGGTCCGGAAGCTCAAGTCCCGTGGCCCGGCGTGGTCATGTACCCCGACGCCGGCGGACTGCGCGACACCTTCGAACAAATGGCGGCCAAATTGGCCGGATACGGCTACGCCGTGCTGCTTCCCGACGTGTACTACCGCAGCGGCGAGTGGGCCCCGTTCGACATGGCCACCGTGTTCGCCGACGAGAAGGAACGCAGGCGGCTGTTCGGGATGATCGGCGGCATCACCCCGGACAAGATGGCCAGCGACGCCGTCGCCTTCTTCGACTACCTGTCGGCCCGGCCGGAGGTGTCCGGGGAGCGCTTCGGCGTTTGCGGCTATTGCATGGGCGGCCGCACGTCCCTGGTGGTCGCCGGCCGGGTGCCCGAGCGCGTCGCCGCTGCGGCGTCCTTCCACGGCGGCGGCCTGGTAACCGACGCGGCGGACAGCCCGCACCTGCTGGCCGACCGGATCAGCGCGACGGTGTACGTGGGTGGCGCCAAGGATGACGCGTCCTTCACGCGCAACGACGCCGAGCAGCTCGACAAGGCGCTGACCGCAGCCGGCGTGCAGCACACCATCGAGTGGTACCCGGCGGGCCATGGGTTCGCGGTGCCGGACAACGCGCCGTACGACGCCGCCGCGGCCGAGCGGCACTGGCAGGCCATGACCGAGCTCTTCGGTTCGGCGTTACCCCGCTAACCCGTTCAGCAGCAGCGCCGCGGCCATCGCCGCGCCGTCGGTGCGGATCTTGGCGGCCACGGCACTCGCCCCCGCGCGGATATCCGGCGACAGGGCGGTCTCGAGCGCGGCCGCCAGCGACCCGGCGGTGGGGGCCGGCCCGTCGTGCGCGGTGCCGATGCCCAGCTCGGCCACCCTGCCGGCCCAGTACGGCTGGTCGGCCCCCTGCGGCGCCACCACCTGCGGCGCGCCGGCCCGCGCTGCGGTGGTCGTGGTGCCAGCGCCGCCGTGGTGCACGACGGCGGCGACGCGGGCGAAGAGCGCCTGGTGGTTGAGCTCACCGATGGCGAGGCAGTCGTCGCGGTCGTCTATCGGGGCCAGGCCGGACCAGCCCCGGTAGAGAATCGCCCGGCGGCCATGGGTGCGGACGGCCTCGACGACGGCCCGGGAAAGGTCGGTCGCGGCGCGCATCGGCATGCTGCCGAAGCCCACGTACACCGGCGCCGGGCCGGCGTCGAGGAACTCCGCCACGTCGGCGGGGAGGGGACGTTCGTCGGCCAGCAGCCACGCCCCGGTCTGGACCACGTCGAGCCCGCTTCGCTCCGGCCACGGGCCCAGCGTGGGATCCGCCGCCAGCCACGGACGCTTGGTGAGGGCGTAGTCGCGGATGTCGTCCACCGGCGGCAGGCCCAGCGACGCACGATGGGCGTTGAGCGTCGCGCCGAACAGCGTGTTGATGTGCTGGGCGTCCAGCTGCCACAGCACCCGGTTGTCGATCACGCCCGGCGGAAACTGGCCGGCATAGGTCAGCGGCAGGTGATGCGGCGACGGCAGGATCGTCGGTTGGTAGCTCACGTAGACGTAGGGAATGCCCAGGCGCTCGGCCACCGACCGCGCGCCCGCGGCCACCGGTGGGAAGCCGGTCGACACCAGCAGGTCACATCCATCGGCCGCGGCGGCCACCGCGTCGAATTGCCCGGCCACCAGCCCGTCCAAGTGCCGGCGCAGGTCGTCCTCGGACGGCGTGAGGCCTGCCGCCCGCGCACGCCACGAATCGCCGAAAGGCACCAGCGGCAGATCGATACGGGCCAGCAAATCCGCGAATTCCCGGTCCGGCGGCGCGCACACCCGAACCTCCGCGCCGAGCGCCCGCAACTGAACCCCGAGCGCCGCAAGCGGTTCGACCGCCCCGCGCGAATCGTGGGTGGACAGCAGCACGCGCATTCCGATGTTTTTCACCTCCGGCGTGCGGTCGGCCACCTTGTTCGCCCACCGCGGACCGACACCTTCGCATGAAACGGCGGCCGGTGGCCTTGCGCCGACCCGCAGGAGACTCCCATGGCGCCGCGAATAGGGCAGCGCGATAACGAATTTCGCTGCTCCCCGACGTCCCGCGGGGAAAAAATCAACCCGAGCCCAACTAGTTCGGGGGCAGGTCGACCAACTCCGCCAGCCGGGCGCGGTGGCGGTAGGCGGTGCCGAAGGTCAACTGATCGCTCTTGGCGCGCTTGAGATAAAGGTGCGCGGGATACTCCCACGTCATGCCGATGCCGCCGTGCAGCTGCACGCACTCCTCGGCCGCGTGCACGGCGACACCGCTGCAATACGCCTGGGCGACGGCCGCCGCGACGGCCGCGTCGTCGTCGCCGCGGGCGCACGTATCGGCCGCGTCGCCGTCGCCGCGGGCGCACGTATCGGCCGCGTAGCGGGCCGCGGCCGTCGCGGCGCCGACCTCGAACCACAGATCGGCCAGCCGGTGCTTGATCGCCTGGTACGAGCCGATCGCGCGGCCAAACTGCTTGCGCTGCTTGGCATATTCCAGCGTGGTGTGGAAACACCATTGGGCGATCCCGAGTTGCTCGGACGCGAGCAGGGCCGCCCCCGTGCGCAGCGCCTCGGTGACCGGGCCGTCGGCCGGCCCGACGTGTGACGAGGCGACTGCCGAAAAACCCACGTTCGCAATGGGTCTCGTCATGTCCAGCGCCAGCAGTGGCGTCACCTCCACACCGGTCGCGGTGCGCGGGACGGTATGCAGCTCGGGTCCGTCCGCGCCGGCGACCGGCACCACCAGCACGTCGGCCTCGGCGGCACCGGCGACGCTGGTGACCGATCCGTTCAGTCCGTCCGTGCCGCGGGTCATCACCCCGAGCGGATCCCCGGGTGCGGTCGAGAGCGGCACCACCAGCGCCGCGGTCAGCTCGCCCTGGGCCAGGGCGGACACGGTCTCGACGTCGCCGGCATGCAACAGCGCAACGGTGGCCAGCACCGCGCTGGACAGGAACGGCACCGGCGCGACGGCCCGGCCGATCTCCTCCATGACGACCGCGGCCTCGCGGGCGCCCGCCCCCGCCCCGCCGAGCGACTCGGGGACGAGCAGGCCGGCCACCCCGAGCTCGACGGCCAATGTCCGCCAGACGCTGGAGAAGTCTTGCGGTTGCGGGTCGTAGGCGCGGGCCACCGATTCGGGCGGGCAGCGGTCGGCGAACAGGTGCCGAACGCTGTCGCGCAGGGCCTCCTCGGTGTCCGAGTAGAGCAGGTCACTCACCGATCCAGGTCCTTCCAGGCGACGTCTTTGTCGACGCGGTGCTCACCGGGCAGGCCGAGGATGCGCTCAGAGATGGTGTTGCGCAGGATCTCCGAGGTGCCGCCCTCGATGGAGTTGCCGCGGGCCCGCAGGTAGCGGTATCCGGGCTCGCGCCCCACCAGGTCGACGGTTTCCGGTCGGCGCATGGTCCAGTCGTCGTAGCGCAGCCCGGCCTCGCCGTGCAGTTCGATCTCGAAGCCCGAGATCGCTTGAGCCAGGCGGGCAAACGCCACCTTCATGCCCGCACCCTCCGGGCCGGGCTGACCCGCGGTGGCCTGCTGGCGCAGGCGCTCACCCGCGAGCCGCAGGACCTCCGCCTCGACCCACAGCCGCATCAGCTCGTCGTGCATGGCGGGGTCGCGCAGCGCGGGCTCGTTTCGCCAGGCCCTGGTGACCTTGCCGATATGGCCGCCCTCGCGCGGAGTTCCGGCGCGGGTGCCGATGGCGACGCGCTCGTTGTTGAGGGTGGTGGTCGCGACGCGCCAGCCGCCGCCCTCCGGTCCGAGCCGATTGGCGTCGGGAACCCGGACGTCGGTGAGGAACACCTCGTTGAATTCCGCCTCGCCGGTGATCTGGCGCAGCGGGCGCACTTCGACGCCGGGTTGCGTCATGTCGCACAGGAAATACGTCAGGCCGGCGTGTTTGGGCACCGCCGGGTCGGTGCGCGCGACCAGGATGGCCATGGTCGCGTGCTGTGCCTGCGACGTCCACACCTTCTGCCCGTTGACAATCCAGTCGTCCCCTTGCAAACCGGACGCGCGGACCGCCCGGGTGGACACGCCGGCCAGGTCCGAGCCGGCACCGGGTTCGCTGAACAGCTGGCAGTAGATCTGTTCGCCGGTGAACAACGGGCGCAGGAACTTTCGCTTCTGCTCGTCGGTCCCGAACGCCGCGATCGTCGGCGCCGCCATGCCCATGCCGATGTAGTTCTTGGCGGTGCCGCCCACCGGCGCGCCGGCGGCTGCCAGCTGGGCGTCGACGAGTTCCTGGGCCTTGCGCGGCAGGTCCAACCCGCCGAAGCCGTGCGGCAGATGCACCCAGGCCAGGCCCGCGTCGTACTGCGCGCCAAGGAATTCGCGCGGCTCCGTGGTGGCCGGGTCGTATTCGTCCAGCAGCGCCTGCACCCGCGCCTTCAGGTCCGTCACCAGATCATCGGAGCTCATGGCTAGCCCTGCGGTCGGAAGCCTTGCGCGGCACCGAGCAGCAGGCCGCCGTCGATCACCATCGTCTCGCCGGTGATCCAGCTGGCCGCGTCGGAGACGAGGAAGGCCACGGCGGCGGCCACGTCGGCGGGCTCGCCGATGCGTCCGAGCGCGATCGAGGATGCGAGCGGATCCTCGTGGTCCTTCCACAGCGCCTCGGCCAACCGGGTGCGCACCACGCCCGGAGCGATCGCGTTGACGCGGATCCGGGGCGACAGTTCCAGCGCCAGCTGCTTGGTGACGTGGATCAGCGCGGCCTTGGTGGCGTTGTACATGCCCATGGCCGGCGATTGGTGCAGGCCTCCGATGGACGCGGTGTTGACGATCGCGCCGCCGTGCTCGCCCATCCACGACTTGACGACGAGCGAGGTCCACAGCAACGGGGCCCAGAGGTTGACGTCGAAGATCTTGGTGAAGCGGGCGTGGTCCTGGTCGATCAGCGGGCCGTACGCCGGGTTGGTGCCGGCGTTGTTGATCAGGATGTCCACGCTGCCGAAACGCTCAAGCGTTAGGTCCACGCAGCGCCGGGCGGCGTCCTCGTCGACGGCGTGCGCGCCGACGCCCAGCGCGTTGCCGTCTACCTGTGCCGCGGCCTCGTCGGCGGCCTCCTGCTTGCGGGCGGTGAGCACCACGTTGGCCCCGGCGGACGCGAGCTGCTGGGCGATCGCGAGCCCGATCCCGCGCGATGCGCCGGTGACGATCGCGGTTCGGCCGGTCAGATCCAGTGAGGTCATTGAGCTGCGCCTTCCGTCGGGAAAGCCAACGGTTTACCGTTTGCTATATGGATGTGTTTACACGTGTGTCAGCGTGGTATGCGAACCGCATGTCCACGAAATTAACCCTCACGAAAAGACTGGTGGTGGGCGGGGCTGCGGCGGCAGCAATCGCGGTCGCGCCGATCGCCGTAACCGATTCCCTGGCATCCGCACCCGGGCAGTCCGCGGCGCCCACGCACGTGGTGTTCAAGGACGACCCCAGCGGCGGGGGCTGTGACGCCAACGGCAACTGCGGTTCGGGCGGCCAAAACAGCGGCCCCGGCGGCGGCCCCGGCGGTCAGGGCTGCGTCCCGGGCGTCGGCTGCGGCTCCGGCGGCCAAAACGCCGGACCCGGCGGAGTTCCCGGCGGCCAGGGCTGCCTGCCCGGCGTCGGCTGCGGTTCCGGCCACGCCTGATCAGTTCGATGAACGCGGCTCCCGGAGCCTGGCGATCCAGGCCCGGGTGTCCGCGGGGTCGATGACGTCGTCAAGTTCGAAGGTAGTGGCCGCGCGCAGCGCTTTGCCGTGCTCGTAGGCCGCCGCCACCAGCTTGTCGAACAACTCTTGGCGCCTGACGGGGTCGCCCTCGGCCGCCAGCTCCTTGCTGAACCCGAGGCGCACCGCACCCTCGAGCCCCATCCCGCCGATCTCCCCGGTGGGCCAGGCGATGGTGAACTGCGGAGCGCGGAAGGAACCGCCGGCCATCGCCATCGCCCCGAGCCCGTATCCCTTGCGCAAGATGATCATTCCGACGGGCACCGTCAAGCGTGCACCCAGAACGAACATCCGCCCGAACCGCCGGACCGCCGCCTCCTTCTCCGCCTCGGGCCCAACCATGAAGCCCGGGGTGTCGCAGAGCGAAATCACCGGCAGCCCAAACGATTCACACAGGGCGAGGAAATCGCCGGCTTTGTCGGCCGCCTCCGCGTCGATGGCGCCGCCGAGGTGATGGGTGCTGTTGGCGATCAGCCCGTAGGCCGCCCCTTCGACCCGGACCAGGGCGGTGACGATGCCGACGCCGTAGTCGGGGCGCAGTTCCAGCGCGGAGCCGGTGTCGACGATCGCCTCGATGGCGCGGTGCACGTCATAGGCGCGTAACCGGTTCTGCGGCACCACATGCCGGGCCAGCCGCGGATCGGGCGCGGCCCAATCGTCCACGTGGCCCTGGAAATACGACAGGTATTGCTTGGCCAACGAGACCGCGTGCGCCTCGTCGCGGGCGACCAGGCTGACCACGCCGTTGCGCCGCTGCACGCCTATCGGCCCGATCGCCTCCGGCGGGTAAACCCCGAGCCCGCCGCCCTCGATCATGGCCGGCCCGCCCATCCCGATGTTGGCGTCCGGGGTCGCGATGATCACGTCGCAGACCCCGGCCAGCGCGGCGTTCCCGGCGAAGCACCGGCCCGAGACGATCGACACCAGCGGCACCCGGCCGCTCAGCGCGGCCAGCATCCGGAAGGTCGGCACGTCCAGGCCGGCGGCGCCGCCGACGTCGGTGTCCCCCGGCCGGCCGCCGCCGCCCTCGGCGAACAGCACCACCGGCAGCCGTTTCCGGGCGGCCAGGTCGAACGCCCGGTCGGTCTTGGCGTGGTTGCGCATGCCTTGCGTGCCCGCCAGCACGGTGTAGTCGTAGGAGACCACGACGGCCTCGGCCGCCGCCGGCCCGAAACGGTCCGCGCCGATGGTGGCCAGCCCGGCGACCAGGCCGTCGGCCGGGGTGTTGGCGATGAGGTCGTCCTCCGAGCGCCGGCTGCGCTGCGCCGCGATGGCCAGCGCGCCGTACTCGACGAAGCTGCCGGGGTCGACCAGATCGGCGATGTTCTCCCGCGCGGTGCGGCGGCCTTGCTTGTGCCGCTTGGCGACCGCGGCCTCGCGGCCCTCGTCGAGGGTGAGCAGATGCCGCCTGCGCACCTCGTCGAGGTCGGCGCGTGGGCGGTCGAGATCGGTTGCGGCCGTTGCCGAATCGCCCTGTGCACCGCTGGCGGTGCGGGCGAACACCAGCAACGGGTCACCGGTCCCGACGACCTGCCCGGGCGTCACCAGATTGCGCACAGTTTGCAGTGCGTCCGGCGCGACGAGCACATGCTGCATCTTCATCGCTTCGAAGACGACGAGCTGGCCACCCGCGGGGTATTCGGCGCCCTCGGGCGCCACCTCGACCACCGTGCCGGCCAGTTGGGCGCGCAGCACGTCCTCGCCGGGATAGAGCTCGACCGGAGCCGCACGGACGTCGAGTTGGTGCGACGAGGCCGCCGCCGCCAGCTCGGGCAGCTTCTCGTCGACGAAACCGGTGCTCACCCAACCGGATTGAACGGCGGGGTGATTCAACAGCTCGCGGAGGAAGTCGATGTTGGTGCGGACCCCCTCGATGCCGAACTCGGCGAGCGCGGTCCGGGCCTTCCGCAACGCGGACTGCGGCGACGACCCGTGCACGTGGGCGACGACCTTCGCCAGCAGTGAGTCGTATTGCGGGTTGACCGCCAGGCCGGCCCGGCCGTAGGTGTCGACGCGAATCCCGGGCCCGCTCGGCGGCGAGAACGCGGTGAGGGTGCCGGCCGCCGGTACCACCGAGAGGTCGGGGCCGAAAGTCTCCATGTTGACCCGGGCCTGGATGGCAATGCCGCGATGCGCCGCGGGCTCCCCGATGATTTCGTTGCCGTCGGAGGCGATGCCGGCGGGCAGCCCGAGCTGGTAGTAGGAGGCACCCCCGGCGATGGCCAGCTGGACGGCCACCAGGTCAAACCCGGTCGTCTCCTCGGTGACGGTGTGCTCCACTTGGATTCTCGGATTGACTTCGAGGAAGACGAATTCCTCACCGGCGACCAGGAATTCGACGGTGGCCAGTCCCCGCAGTCCGACCCGCGCGCACAGCCGGACCGCGGCCTGGTGCAAGTCGCGCCGCAATGCGTCGGAAAGCCCCTGCGCGGGCGCCATTTCGACGAGCTTCTGGTAACGCCGCTGGATGCTGCAGTCGCGGTCGCCGAGCGCCAGCGCGCGGGTTTGGTGCCCGGCCGGAGCGGCGACCACCTGGACCTCGATGTGCCGCGCGCCGTCGAGCAGCGCCTCGGCGAACAGCGCCGGGTCGCCGAAGCCCAGTTGGGCCTCCGCGGCGCACTGTTGGTAGGCGCCTGCGATCTGGTCGGCGCCGCGCACGGTCCGCATCCCCCGCCCGCCCCCGCCGGCGAGCGCCTTGATCATGATGGCGCCGCCCTGGGCCTGGAAGAACGCCTCGATCTCGGCGACGCTGCTGGGCCCGTCGGTCGCGGGCAACACCGGCACCCCGGCGGCGATGGCGGCGCCGCGGGCCGCGGACTTGTTGCCCACCAGTTCGAGCGCGCCGGCGTCCGGTCCCACGAACGCGTAGCCGGCGCCGGCGCAGGCGCGAGCGAATTCGGCGTTCTCGCTGAGGAATCCGTAACCGGGGTGGATCAGCTCGGCGCCGGAGCTCTTGGCCGCGGCCAGCACGGCCGGCTGGTCCAGGTAGGCCCGCGGCCCGGCCCCGGGGAGGCCGATCGCTTCGTCGGCGGCGTGCACATGCGGGCTTTCGGCGTCGTCCTCGGCGTAGACCGCGACCGTTCGCATGCCCAATTCGACTGCGGTGCGGATGATTCGGAGCGCGATCTCGCCGCGGTTGGCCACCAGCACGGTCGCGCTCATCGCAGCGGCTCTCCCCACTGCACCTGTTCACGGAGTTTGCCCTTGAGCAGCTTGCCGCCGGCGTTGCGCGGCAGCGCGCTGTCGACCACCGTGACGTATTGCGGCACCTTGAAGTCGGCGAGCTGCTCGCGGCAGTGTTCGAGCACCGCCGGCACGTCGATCCCGTCCGTACCGCCGACCAACACGGCGCCCACTTTTTCGCCCATGACGTCGTCGGGAACCGCCAGCACGCACGCGTCCTGCACCTGGGGCGCCCCCAGCAGCACGGCTTCCACCTCGACGCTGGAGACGTTCTCACCGCCGCGGTTGATGATGTCCTTGAGCCGGTCGACGATGTGCACCCGGCCCGCGTCGTCGACCCGCACGACGTCGCCGGTGTGCAACCAGCCGTCCACGATGGTGGCCGCCGTCGCCTCCGGCCGGTTCCAGTACCCGGCGGTCACGTTCGCCCCGCGCACCACCAGCTCGCCGACGCCCGGCTGGTCGCCGCCGAACGCAACCAGGCCGAGGTCGACGGATGGGACCGCGTAGCCGACCGAGTCGGCGTGCTCGACGGCGTCCCGGCTGGGCAGCACCGTCATCAGCGACGACGTTTCGGTCATGCCGTAGCCGTTGAAGACCGTGGCCTGCGGGAAGGCGTCCTTCACCGCTCGCACCAACGACGGGGCGATCGGGGCGCCCCCGTAACCCACCCAGCGGACGCTGGAAACGTCGGCCTCGGCAAAGCCCTTCTGCCGCAACATCAATGCGTAGACGGCCGGAACGGTGACCATGACGGAGATGCGCTCGGCCGTCAACGTGGTGATCAACCCGTCCAGGTTGAGGGCGGGCATGATCACCGAGGCGCCACCCAGCCGAGCGGCGACCAGAAGCTGTGTGTTGCAACCGGTCACATGGAACAGCGGCACCGAGATGAGCGTGCGCATCGCCTCGCCCAGGTCGCGCGGCTGATCGAGACAGCGAATCCCGTTCTCGGTGTTGGTCAGGAAGGCCTCGTGAGTCGTCGGCACCCCCTTGGGGTGGCCGGTGGTGCCCGAGGTGTAGAACAGCGCGGCCACGTCGGCGGGACCGAGCCGCTCGGTCACGTATGGCTGGCCGTCGGGCAGCGGGGTGTCCGCGGCCAGGTCCGCCGTCGCCCCGCAGTCGGACAGAACGAATTCGACTTCCGGTTGCGCAGAGCGCGTATTGACCGCCACCGCAACGCCACCCGCCATCACGACGCCCCAGAACGCCAGCACCCAGTCGATGCCGGCCGGGTAACGCACCGCGACCCGGTCGCCGGGTCGCAGCCCGGCCGCCCGCAGCCCACCGGCGACGCGCGCGGCGCGGTCCCACAGCTGGCGGTAGGTCAGTCGACCGGCACCGAGTTCGACCAGCGCCTCGCTGTCGGGGCGCCGGTCGACCTGTTCGGCCAGCATGTCCAGCAGCGTCGCGGGAAGATCGTCGTAGTGCGGGACGCCGTCGGCGTCGCGGGTCACGCCGGTCGTCGGGAACGGGTTGTTTTCACGCGAAATTTCGATCACTGCAGGCATGCCCGTTCCTTACTATCCAGTGTCCTATCGTGATAGCGGTGACGATCGACGATCCCGCCATCATGCCCGAGGCGTTCTTCACTGTCGACGGTGACTCCTACCTGCCGGGCGTGCTGACCCGGGGGCCCTGGGGTGCCGCGATGGGCGGTCAGATCGTCGGCGGTCTGTTGGGTTGGGGCATAGAGCAATCGGGCATCGAACCCGACTTCCAGGCCGCCCGCTTCACGGTCGACCTGCTGCGCCCGGCGTTGATCGAGCCGGTGCAGATCCGGACCTCGATACAGCGGGAAGGCCGGCGGATCAAGCTCGTCGACGGGGCGCTGGTCCAGAACGGGACCACCGTCGCGCGGGCCAGCGCGCTGTTTCTGCGCCGGGGGGGATCATCCCGAGGGGGCGGTGTGGTCCGCGCCCCTGCAAATGCCGCCGCTTCCGGCCGATTCCGCGGGCTTCCCTGCCGATATGCCGTTCCTGATCTGGGGCTACGGGGCCACCGCCGCGGGCAGTCCCGGCATCGCGGCCGGCGAGTGGGAACAGTCCCATTCCCAGAAGTTCGCGTGGACGCGGATCTTTCGCCCGATGGTGCACGGCCACCCGCTGACCCCGTTCACCCGCCTGGCCTTCGTCGGAGACATCACGAGTTCGCTGACCCATTGGGGCACCGGCGGATTGCGCTACATCAACGCCGACTACACGGTCACCGCGAGCCGCCTGCCCGATGGTGAATACCTGGGCCTGGCGGCCCAGAGCCACTACGGAACGGCAGGGGTCGCGACCGGGGCGGCCACCCTGTTCGACCGGCACGGACCGATCGGCACCAGCTCGGCGCTGGCCCTGGCCCAGCCGGCCGAGGCGTTCAAGCCGGCTTACACCTAGGCGACTCATTCCATCAACTGCGCCGCCACCGTAGCGCCGAGTTCCCAGCACGCCTGCAGGTCGCTCTTGTCCGGCTTGCCCGAAACCAGCACGCTCTCCGCGGCTTTCGTCCAACCCAGCCCGGTGGTGATCGACATGACCCCGCGTTCGGCGCCCTCGGTGCCCTCGTTGCCGTGCAGGTACAGGCCGAACGGGCGCCCGCGCGTCGAGTCGAGCAGCTGGTAGTAGGCGCAGTCGAACGCGTGCTTGAGCGCCCCGCTCATGTAGCCCAGGTTCGCGGGGCTGCCCAGCAGGTAGCCGTCGGCCTCGAGCATCTCGGCCGGCGACACGGTGAGCGCCGGTCGCCGGACGACCTCGACGCCCTCGATCTCCGGGTCGGTGGCGCCCGAGACCACCGCCTCGAACATCTCGTGGCAATGCGGGGACGGCGTGTGGTGGACGATCAGCAGGACCTTGCTCATTGGCGGCCCTGCAATTCCAGCGCCGTCTTCATCGCCTCCCGCGCCCGCCTGCGGTCCCCCGCGTAGTCGTAGGCGCGGGCCAGCCGGTACCAGCGCCGCCAGTCGTCGGGGTGGTCTTCGACTTCGGTGCGCACCGAGGCGAACAGCGCGTCCGCGGCGTCCCGTTCGATGCGGCCCGACGCCCGTCGTGGCAGCGCGCTGGTATCGAGCTCCATGCCGTCGGCGGCGATGAGATGTGCCAGCTTCTGGTGGGCGAACCCGGACCGCAGGGTCGCCACCATGGCCCACAGTCCGATCAGGGGCATGATCAGCACCGCCAGGCCCAGGCCCACGGCGGCCGGGCGGCCCGAGGCGATCATCGCGACGGCCATCCGACCCAGCAGCACGAAGTACGCCAGCATCGCCACGCAGAGGAACGCGATGAGGAACTGGGTGCGCAGCGTCTTGGTCATTGCAGGTCGAGCAGGGGCTCGAGCCCCACGGTGAGGCCGGGCCGTTCCTGGACGCGCCGCACCGCCAGCAACACGCCCGGCACGAACGAGGTGCGGTCCAGGCTGTCGTGCCGGATGGTGAGCGTCTCCCCCTCGGTGCCGAACAAGATCTCCTGGTGGGCGACCAACCCGGCCAGCCGCACCGAGTGCACCGGGATGCCGTCGACGTCCGCGCCGCGGGCTCCGGGCAGGCTGGTGCTGGTGGCATCGGGGTTGGGCGGCAGCCCTTTTCGCGCTTCGGCGATCAGCTTGGCGGTGCGCGCCGCCGTGCCCGACGGCGCGTCGGCCTTGTGCGGATGGTGCAGCTCGATCACCTCCACCGACTCGAAGAAGCGCGCCGCCTGCTTGGCGAAGTGCATCGACAACACCGCGCCGATCGCGAAGTTGGGGGCGATCAGGACGCTCGTGTTCGGGCTTTTCTTCAGCCATTCCCCGACTTGATCAAGCCGTTCGGCGGTGAAGCCCGTGGTGCCGACGACGGCGTGAATCCCGTTGCCGATCAGGAACTCCAGGTTGCCCATCACCACGTCGGGATGGGTGAAGTCGATGACCACCTCGGTGCCGGAGTCGGTGAACATGCTCAGGGAGTCACCGGCGTCCACCTCCGCGGACAGGGTCAAGTCCTCGGCGGCCTGCACCCCCGCCACCATCGCCGAACCGACTTTGCCCTTAGCTCCCAAGACGCCTACCCGCATGAGCTTCACCCTAGACCGGGGGACGTTATCCACAGTTGGGTGTTTATCCACAGGGGCCCGAAGTTTCGTGGCCGCTGTCTGCGGCGACCGATAGTATTCGAACATGCATTCGATTTCCGTTCCGGACGACGTGAGCGCCGCGCTCGATGCGCTGGATACGGCCGTCGCCAGGATCGGCAACCTCAACTTCGCGGCCTTGAGCCCCGTCGTCCGGCTGCGCGTGCTGGACGCGATGGAGACCTCCCGGCGGCGCCAAATCGCGTTCGGCACCGACGTGATCGCCGGCTTGGCGAACGAGGATCCGGGTGACGTCGGCGGTCCGGTCCACAAGGTGATCGCCGACTGGCTACGGATCAGCTATGCCGACGCGTGCCGTCGGGTTCGAGACGCCAGGCAACTCTCGCCTCGCCTGACGCTCACCGGCCAGGAGTTGCCGCCGGAACTGCCGGCCACCGCCCAGGCGTGGCGTAACGGCGTACTCGACGGGCAGCACCTGCGGGTGATTCAGGGGTTTGTGCGCGACCTGCCGGGCGCCGTGGCCGCCGAGACGGTGGATGCGGCCGAGCGTTTCCTGGCGTCGCAGGCGGCGCAGCTGCGTCCCGACCAGCTGCAAAAAGTCGCGCATCAGTGCGCCCTGTGGATCAACCCCGACGGGAAGTTCTCCGACGCCGACCGTGCCCGGCAGCGCGGCTTCAGCTGGGGCGCGCAACGCCTCGACGGAATGAGCGTCGGCAAGCTAATTGCTTCCCCGGAGTTGCGCGCCAACCTCGACGCCTGGCTGGCGCGGTTCGCGGCCCCCGGCATGTGCAACCCGGACGACGAAAAGCCCTGCGTCAACGGCGAACCGGGCGAGGAACTGGCAGGCAGAGACACGCGCAGCCATGCCCAGCGCCAGCACGACGCGCTCAACGCCCTGGTGCGCGGCCAGCTGGGCGATCCAAAGCTCGGCCAACACAACGGCCTACCGGTTACCGTCATCGTCTCGACCACGCTGCAGGAGCTGAACTCGGCGACGGGCCGCGCGGTGACCGGCGGCGGAACCGTGCTGCCGATGCGCGACCTAATTCGGATGGCCAGCCACGCCTACCACTATCTGGCGGTGTTCGACGAACACTCGAATCGCCCCCTCTACCTTGGCCGTTCACGCCGAATCGCCTCGCCCGACCAGCGCATTGTCCTCTACTCGAAGGAGCGCGGATGCACTCAACCCGGCTGCGACGTACCCGGTTATTGGTCCGAAGTCCACCATGTCGATGACTGGGCCACCGGCGGGAGGACCGATGCTGACAAGCTCACCTTCGCCTGCACGCCCGACCATAAGCTCATCGAAAAGGGCTGGCGAACAAGGAAACTTCCCAACGGGCGCACCGAATGGATTCCGCCGCCGCATCTCGACCGGGGCCAACGCACAAACGACTACCACCACCCGGAACGCCTCGCGGACCCCTGACCGGCGACTACCTCTTGAACCGCCCGGCGAACCCGCGCAGCGGCAGGTCGGCGCTGGTGATGAGCCCCGGCGGCGCCGCCACGACCGACTTGATCGACGCCAGCGCGGGCATGCCGGTGACGGTCATCCCGATCGAGGCGAAGTTGTCCGGATTCGACAGGTCGACGCCGGGTTTGGGGAAGATCATGTGCTTGTTGTAGATGCACGGGTCGCCCTTGATCTGGGTGATGTAGCAGCCCTTGATGTTCCAGCTCGGGTCGGTGTGCGGCGTCATCTGCCACTCCAGGTGCGTCTCGACCCGGGGAACCCCGTCCACCATGCCCTGGTACTTGATGTAGTTGCCCCCCAGCGATCCCTTGGGCAGGGTGTACCAGCCCAGGTCGACATCCTTGGTGCACGCGCCCAGCTCGTAGCTGAACTTCACCTCGTCGAGGGTCAGGTCGAAGCAGTCGGCCATCATCAACACGCTGTCGGCGAAGACGCGGGTGTACTTCTCCAGCTTGGACGGGATCTCCGGATCGTCCACCGGCTGGCCGTAGCCCACCTCGATCCAGGTGTCCTTGGAGTGGTGGCACGACACGTCCACCGACTCGATGGTGGTGACGTTCTCGATATCGGCGACGTCGGCCGAACACACCACGCCCAGTATCTGGTTCAGGCCCGGGTTCATCCCGGTCCCGTAGAACGTCGCGCCACCCTTTTCACAGGCCTCGGCGAGCAGCCGGCTCACCGGCTTGCCCGACGGGTGCGGATGGTTCTTGTCGCGGTGCCAGCCGGTGATCCAGTCGGCGGTGGTGACGATATTGATGCCGGCCTCGAGCACTTTGACATAGAGGTCCTCGTCGGGGAACACGCCGTGGAAGGTGAGCACGTCCGGCTTGGCGGCGATGATCTCCTCGATCGAGCCGGTGGCCTTGACCCCGTTGGGTTCGATGCCCGCGAGCTCACCGGCATCGCGCCCGACCTTCTCCGGCGAATAACAATGCACGCCAACGAGTTCGAGATCGGGCTGCGTGGCGATCCGCTTGATCATCTCCGAGCCGACGTTTCCGGTGGCCACTTGGAAGACGCGGATCGGTGCTTTAGTCATTCGGTTGAGCCTTTCTGCATTGCGAACGCATCCGGATAGAACTGCTTGGCCCACTTGCGAATTGCCGTGAAGCCCTCGTACTCGTCGGTGGCCAGCGCGGGTGGATCCGAATAGCGCTGGTGACACCAGATCTCGATGTCCTGCTCGAACTGCCGGATCACCTCACGGCCGAACTCGGTCGCCTTGAGCTCGGCGCGGGCCGGGTCTTTGTGCGGCGTGCGGCCGATGTAGACCATGAAGCGGACGTCGGAGGTGAACTCGTCGACCGGGGTGACCGCGGAGATGGTGCGGTTGTCGATCATCCCCCAGCTCTTGGTCACCGCGATGCCCAGACCACCGTTGATGGCCTCGACGCCGCTGTTGACGTCCTCGATCTTCTGCCCGTCGTCACCCTCGAAGGTGATGGTGAAGTCGACGAACGACACCGGCTCTGCGAAGTCGTGGCGGGTGAACACCGGCACGATCGGCGTGTTGTGCACGAACTTGAAATGTGCGAAGTCGACACCGTTTTCGAGCACGTACTGCGGGTGAAGCTCCAGGGCTGGCCGGTACAACCGCTGCTGCGGGTAATAGCCGCCCGCGCCGCTGCCGTCTCGGAACGCGCCGAAAACGTCCGGTGCGTCGAAGTACGGCTCGCGGCGCTCGACGTCATGCCAGAGGTAGACCGACTCATTGCGCTCGACCACGGGGTAGGTGCGGATCCGCCGCCCGCGGTTGGGCCGATCCTGGTAGGGAATGCAGACGTTGCGGCCCTCCTGGCTCCACTGCCAGCCGTGGAACGGGCACTGCAACACCTCGCCGACGACTTTGCCGCCGTACCCCAAATGAGCGCCGAGGTGTTCGCAGTAGGCGTTCATCACGGTGAGCTGCCCGGACTCGGCCCGCCAGGCGACCATCTCCTGCCCGAAGTACTTCATCTTGTGCACGTCGCCCACCCCGATTTCGTCGGACCAGGCGACCTGGAACCAGCCGGTTGGTTTCATCGACAACGGCGGCTTAGCCATGCGGAATCCCTCCTTGAAAACGAATGATAGGCCGCGCCCCCCGAGAAATCAAAGTACCCTCTATGAAACTTTGGGCGTGCGATAGGCTCGGCAGATGACTCGGCAGGTGAGCGGGGCCGGAACCGCGAACCGGCGCCCCAACCGGCGTGGCAACGCCACGCGCGAGAGCATGCTCGAAGCCGCGCTCAAATCGTTGGCGTCGGGCAACCCCGGCTCGGTGTCGGCCAACCGCATCGCCAAGGAGATCGGCGCGACCTGGGGCGCCGTGCAGTACCAGTTCGGCGACACCGACGGGTTCTGGGCGGCGGTGCTGCACCGCACCGCCGAGCGGCGCGCCGCGACCTTCTCGACCCTGTCGACGCCGATCTCACCGGACGCGCCCCTGCGCGAGCGCGTCGGCGCCATCATCGACACCCTCTACACCGGATTGGCGTCGCCGGATTCCCGCGCGATCGAGAATTTGCGCGCAGCGCTCCCCCGCGACCCCGCCGAGCTGGAGCGCCTGTTCCCGCGCACCGCCGCCGAGCTGTTTTCTTGGGGCAAAAGCTGGCTGGAGACCTGCCAGAACGCCTTCGCCGGTCTGGACGTCGACCCGGACCGGGTGCGCGAGGTGGCCGCCCTGATCCCCGGCGCCATGCGCGGGCTGGTGTCCGAGCGCCAGCTCGGCTCGTACGCGGACCTGGACATGGCGCGGCGGGGCCTGACCAACGCGCTGGCCGCCTATCTGGAGCAATCACGCCCGTGACGATGGGCGGCATCACGATCCGCCGTGCCGGACCGGCCGATCTCGCGAACGTCGCCGAGATGCACTATCCGGTCTGGCGGCAATCCTGGACCGGCATCCTGCCGGACACCACCCTCGACGTTCTCGGATCGCCGCGGCGCTGGGCCGTGCTGGCGTACCCGCGAATCCTGCAGCGCACCGGCTGGAGCATGTGGGTCGCCGAATCAGATTGCCGGACAATCGGAATGACGATGTTCGGACCGGACCCGGCGAAACCCGAGCAGGTCGAACTCGACTCGCTGTACATCGCGGCGGACTGCCAGCGGCGCGGTGTCGGGGAGCGCCTGCTCGCCACCGCTCTGGCCGAAAGCCCCTCGGGTGACGTCGTCCTGTGGTGCGCGGAACGCAACACCCAAGCGCGAACCTTTTACGAGAAGAACGACTTTCACGCCGACGGACGCACCCTGGACTGGGAGCCCCTGCCCGGCGTCAGGGTCGCACATCTGGGCTACCGGCTCAGCCGGCGGTGACGTTTCGGCGCAAGTCGTACTGTCCGAGATCGGTGTTCGCCAGCATGGCGCGATGCTCGCCCGGGGTGAAGGGCCACACCTCGGGTACCCCGTCCTTGTTCAGGTACCAACTCTGGCAACCGGTGGTCCACACCGTGTTCGGCATCGCCGCGCGCAGCTTGGCGTTGAAACTATCCGTCGCCGGCCCGGTCGGCTCCACCGTGTCGAATTCGCCGCGCCGCCAACGCTGAATCCACCGCAGTATGTGGTCGGCCTGCGATTCGGCGACGGTGGTGAGTGCGAGGTTGCCGACCGGGCTGTGCGGGCCCAGCATCATGAAGAAGTTGGGAAAGCCCGGCAGCGCCACGGTTTGGTAGGCCCGGGGACCGTCGCGCCACACGTCGTCGGCGGCGATGCCGTCGCGGCCGATCAGCCGCATCGGCCGGAAGAACGCGTGGGTGTCGAATCCGGTGGCGAGCACGATGACGTCCGCCTCGTGCAGGACGCCGTCGTCGGTTACGATGCCGCGCCGTTCCACGTGATCGATGGCGGCGGTGACCAGTTCGACGTCGTCGCGCTGCATCGCGCGGTAGAAGCCGTTGGACATCACCAGCCGTTTGCACATCGGCGTGTAGTTCGGGGTCAGGGCGCGGCGCAGGTCGGGATCGCGGACCTCGCGCAGGCTGACGCGACACAACGCCCCCATGATCTTTCGGCGCAGGCCCGGCTTGGTGAGGCCGGCAGCGAAGAGGTCGAAGCCGAAGCTGTAGCAGCGGTAGGCCATCCGGTCGAGCCAGCCGAACCTGTTGTGGGTGATGTTGGTGAACCGGCTGTACCGGGGGTTGGGCAGCCGAAGCACCCACTGCGCGGTGCGCTGGAACAGCATGACCCGGCCCGCGAGGCCGGCGAGGCCGCAGACGAGTTGCACACCCGTCGACCCGTTGCCGATGATGGCGATCCGGCGGCCGCGCAACTCGACCGAATGATCCCACCGCGCCGAGTGAAAAGCCCGGCCGCCGAAGTCCTGCAGACCGGGGATCGCCGGTAGCCGGGGGTGATGCAGCACTCCGGTCGCGCAGATCAAGAAGTCGACGGTCGATTCGTCCCCGGCATCCGTGCGCAGTCGCCAGCGGCCGCCCTCGAAGCGCGCGCTCACTATCTCGGTGCCGAACCGGATGCGCTCGCGCAGCCCGAAGCGGTCGGCGACGTCGCGGAAATAGGCCTGGATTTCGCGGCCGGGCGAGAACAGGTGCGACCAGTTGGGGTTACGGGCGAACGTGTACTGGTAGACCCGCGAGGGGATGTCACAGACCAGACCGGGGTAGGTGTTCTCGCGCCAGGTCCCGCCCACCTCGTCGGCCTTCTCATAGACGGTCACGTCGGTTATCCCGTTGCGCAGCAGCGCGATCGCGATGCACATGCCCGACATGCCGGCTCCGACGACGGCTAGGGCGGGATCGCGTCCCATGGTCGCCGGCTACTCGGACTCGGCGCGCGTCTTGAGGCGCTGCAGGGTGAGCCGGATGTGTTCGGTGTTGGCCGCCACGCGATCCGGGACGCCGGTGGCCTTACTGGCGATCTTGCGGAACCAGCCGGGCCTGTGGTCCCACGTGCTTTCGGTGACCCGACAACCGCCGTCGGCCGCCACGATGTCGTATTGCCAGCGCGCGATCGGAAGCACGGAGTGCCGCACATCGAACGCGAAGAGGCGGCCCGGTTCCGCGTCGGTGACCGTGCACTTGGTGCTCCAGCGCCGTTTGCCGCTCTCGTTGTGACCGGTGAACACCGCCCCGGGGCGCGCCGCATCGCCCTTGCGCCACTCCATCGCCACCGCCTCCTCGGCGAACGAGGCCAGCGTGGGCAGGTCGGTGATGAGCCGGTACACCACATCCGGGCGGGCGTCGACCTGCACGGTTTCCGACACGCAGGGGTCAGTCATGGGCCGATCATAGCCAGCGCCCCCGCGGTCTCACCTCGATTGCGGCCCATCAAAACTTTCTCCACACTTGAGGGCGAACTTCCAAAGCAAGGGGCAACCATGCGAGTCGGCGTACCGACCGAGGTCAAGGCCAACGAGTTCAGGGTGGCCATCACGGCCGCCGGCGTCGCCGAATTGACGCGCCGCGGCCACGAGGTGCTCGTCCAGGCCGGCGCCGGGGAAGGGTCGTCGATCCCCGACGAGGAGTTCAAGGCGGCGGGCGCCCAACTGGCCGACTCTGCCGAACAGGTGTGGGCCGACGCCGATCTGCTGCTCAAGGTGAAGGAACCGATTCCGGCCGAATACGGCCTCCTGCGGCAGCATCAGGTGCTGTTCACCTATCTGCACCTGGCCGCCTCCCGCTCCTGCACCGATGCGTTATTGGCTTCCCGCGCAACGTCAATCGCCTATGAGACCGTGCAGGCGGCCGACGGCAGCCTGCCGTTGTTGGCCCCCATGAGCGAGGTCGCCGGTCGGCTATCGGCGCAGGTCGGCTCCTACCACCTGATGCGGTCCCACGGCGGGCGCGGTGTGCTGATGGGCGGGGTCCCGGGCGTCAAACCCGCCGACGTCGTGGTGATCGGCGCCGGCACGGCCGGTTACAACGCCGCCCGGGTCGCCAACGGCATGGGCGCGAGCGTGACGGTGCTCGACCTCAACATCAGCAAGCTCCGGCAGCTCGACGCGGAGTTCGGCGGGCAGGTCCGCACGCGCTACTCGTCGGCGTACGAGCTGGAGGGCACGGTCACGCGGGCCGACCTGCTGATCGGGGCGGTCCTGCTGCCGGGCGCCAAGGCACCGGAACTGGTCTCGAATTCGCTTGTCGCGCAGATGAAACCGGGCGCGGTCCTGGTGGACATCTCCATCGACCAGGGCGGCTGCTTCGCGGATTCCCGGCCGACCACGCACGACGACCCGACGTTCACCGTGCACGACACGCAGTTCTACTGCGTGGCGAACATGCCGAGCGCGGTGCCCAAGACGTCGACCGTGGCGCTGACCAACGCGACGATGCCGTACGTGCTCGACCTGGCCGACCGTGGCTGGCAGGCGGCGTGCCGGTCGGATCCCGCTCTGGCAAAAGGACTTTCGACGCACGACGGCGGGTTGCTGTCCGAACGGGTGGCCAGCGACCTGGGGCTGCCGTTCACCGATCCGGCGAGCGTGCTGGCCTAGTCGGCTTCCACCAGGCTCGCGATGATGTCGGCCGCCGGCCCGGGCTGGGCCTCCTTGAACGACGTTCCGGCCCACAGCGGTATCCCGTTCGGGTCCTCCATGGCGGCCGCCGCCTCGCGAATCGGGGAGGTCATCTGGTTGACCTCCGGGTAGCCCAGTGGCGCCACATTGTCGAGCAGGCGGGTGAAGTTGTTCTCCAAGCCGCGGGCGTACCGGCCCGAGAACGCGCGGGTGACGACGGTGGTACCGAAGACCGGATTCTTCAGGGCGGTGCGGTGCGCGGCGCTGGTGCCCGCTTCGTCGCTGAGCAGCAGCGCGGTGCCGACCTGGGCGGCCACCGCACCGCGGTGCAGCACGGCGGCGACGTCCCGCGCGGTGCCCAGTCCGCCCGCGGCGACGACGGGCACCTCATGCGCGTGGCGGATGCGATCGATCAGGTGGTGCAGCGATTCGTTACCGGGCTCCATGTCGGGCGCGAACGTGCCCCGGTGCCCGCCCGCGTCGGGTCCCTGCACGATGAGGCTGTCCGCGCCCGCGGCGACGGCGATCCCGGCCTCGTACGCCGACGTCACCGTGACCATCACCAGCAGCCCCAGCGCCCCCAACCGCCGGATGACGTCGGGCGGCGGCACACCGAAGGTGAACGACACCAGCTCGGGCCGCACGTCGGCGACCACCTCGAGCTTGCGCTCCCAGTCGTCGTCGTCACCGTAATGCGGGTGACCCACCTCGACCTGGTAGTAGTCCGCGATCTCCTCGAGTTCTTCGGCGTAGTAGTCCAGCGCCATCCAGTCGGCGACGCTGGGTTGCGGAACGAACAGGTTGACGCCCAGGGGCCCGGTGGTGGCCGCCCGCGCGGCCGCGATGTCCTCGGCGAAGCGCTCGGCACTCCGATGGCCGCCCGGGACGAAGCCGAGCCCGCCCGCGTTGGACACCGCCGCGGCCAGCTCCGGCGTGCCCGGTCCGCCGGCCATCGGCGCGCCCACGATGGGCACCATGATGTCCCAAAAGCCCAGTACCACGGGGCTAATTTACCATCGCCCGAAGTTGTTGGGGCAGTGACCGTTTGGAGGCATACGGACCCAGGACGGCGGCGCCGTAGGGCTGGCTCAGCAGCCGGCGGGCAACCGCATTGACCTCCTCGACGGTCACTTGGTCGATCTTGCGCAGCGTGTGCTCGATGCTGCGGTGGTGGCCGTAGTTCAGCTCGTTGCGGCCCAGCCGGCTCATCCGGGAGCTGGAATCCTCCAGGCCGAGGACGAGGCCACCGCGCAACGACCCCTTCGCGATGCGGCATTCGGCCTCGGTGATGCCGTCGCGGGCCACCGACTCGAGGACCTCGTTGGTCACCTGCATCACCTCGGCGAACCGCTCGGGCTGGCAGGCCGCATAGACGGACAGCGCGCCGCTGTCGGCAAAGATGTCCACCGTCGAGTAGACGGAGTATGCCAGCCCGCGCAACTCGCGAACCTCTTGGAACAGGCGGGAACTCAGCCCCCCACCCAGCGCGGTGTGCAGCACCGACAGCGCCCAGCGATGGCGCCAGCTACGTCCCGGGGTGCGCACGCCCAGCGAGACGTGGGTCTGCTCGGCGTCCCGATTGCCCAGCATCAAGCCGGGCCGTCCGGTCACCCGCCCGGCGCCCTTGCGCGGGGCGATGGGCCGCCGCCCGCGCACCAGATGCGGCCCGAAGTGCTCACGCACCAGCGCCACCACCTCGTCGTGGTCGACATTGCCAGCCACGGCGACCACCATGCGTTCCGGCGTGTAGCGCCGGACATGGAAGGAGTGCAGCTGGGTCCGGGTCATCGACGACACCGACTGCGCGGTGCCGATCACCGGCCGGCCCACCGGGTGGTCACCGAACATCGCCCCCAGGAACATGTCCCCCAGCGCGTCCTCGGGATCGTCGTCGCGCATCGCGATCTCTTCGAGCACCACGTCGCGTTCCAGCTCGACGTCTTCGGTCGCGCACCGGCCGTTGAGCACCACATCGGCCACCAGGTCGACGGCCAGCTCCAGGTCGCTGTCCAAGACGTGCGCGTAGTAGCAGGTGTGCTCCTTGGCGGTGAACGCGTTGAGCTCACCGCCGACCGCGTCCATCGCCTGCGCGATGTCCACGGCGCTGCGGGTGGGAGTCGACTTGAACAGCAGATGCTCGAGGAAGTGCGCCGCCCCCGCCACGGTGGCGCCCTCGTCGCGCGATCCGACGCCGACCCAGACCCCGACGGACGCCGAACGCACCGACGGGAGGTACTCGGTGACTACCCGAAGACCGCCCGGAAGCGTGCTGCGGCGCAGTGCGGATTGGCGGTCCGGTTCCGCCTCGGCGATCTGCTTACCCCGGCGCAGGGCGCCCGCACGAGACGGGCGCGGCCGGGGCAGGTCAGCTGCTGGCGGTCGCGGCATCGGCAGGGGCGGCCGCCGGAGCATCGGCTGGGGCAGCGCTGTCCTCCTCGACCAAGACGAGGGAGATCTTGCCGCGCTTGTCGATATCGGCGATCTCGACCCGCAGTTTGTCGCCGACGTTCACGACGTCCTCGACCTTCGCGATGCGCTTGCCGCGGCCCAGCTTGGAGATGTGGACCAGGCCGTCGCGTCCCGGCAGCAGCGACACGAACGCACCGAAATCGGTTGTCTTGACCACGGTTCCGAGGAACCGCTCGCCCACGGTCGGCAGCTGCGGGTTGGCGATGGCGTTGATCCGGTCGATCGCGGCCTGCGCCGAGGGCCCGTCGGTGGCGCCGACGAACACCGTGCCGTCGTCCTCGATGGAGATCTGCGCGCCGGTCTCCTCGGTGATGGCGTTGATGACCTTGCCCTTGGGCCCGATGACCTCGCCGATCTTGTCCACCGGGACCTTGATGGTGGTGACCCGCGGCGCGTAGGGGCTCATCTCGTCGGGCCCGTCGATGGCCTCGGCCATGACCTCGAGGATCGTCAGGCGCGCATCCTTGGCCTGGGACAGCGCACCCGCGAGCACCTGGGACGGGATGCCGTCCAGCTTGGTGTCCAGCTGCAGGGCGGTGACGTAGTCCTTGGTGCCCGCGCACTTGAAGTCCATGTCGCCGAACGCGTCCTCGGCGCCGAGGATGTCGGTCAGCGTGACGAAGCGACGCTCGGTCTTGCCGTCGATCTCGACGTCGTCGGAGACCAGCCCCATCGCGATGCCGGCGACCGGCGCCTTGAGCGGCACACCGGCGTTGAGCAGCGCCAGAGTGGACGCGCACACGGATCCCATCGACGTCGAGCCGTTGGAGCCCAACGCTTCGGACACCTGCCGGATGGCGTACGGGAACTCCTCGACGCTGGGCAGCACCGGGATCAGCGCCCGCTCGGCGAGCGCGCCGTGCCCGATCTCACGCCGCTTGGGCGAGCCCACGCGGCCGGTCTCGCCGGTGGAGAACGGCGGGAAGTTGTAGTGGTGCATGTAGCGCTTGGAGGTTTCCGGCCCCAGCGAGTCGATCTGCTGCGCCATCTTGACCATGTCCAGTGTGGTCACGCCCAGGATCTGGGTTTCGCCGCGTTCGAACAGCGCGCTGCCGTGCGCCCGCGGTACGACGGCGACCTCGGCCGACAGCGCGCGGATGTCGGTGATGCCGCGGCCGTCGATGCGGAAGTGGTCGGTGAGGATGCGCTGGCGGACCAGCTTCTTGGTCAGCGAGCGGAACGCGGCGCTGACCTCCTTCTCCCGGCCCTCGTAGGTCTCGGCGAGCCGCGCGAGCGTCTCGGCCTTGAGCTCGTCGGTGCGGGCGTCGCGCTCGGCCTTGCCGCCGATCGTCAGCGCCTTGGCCAGCTCGTCGGTGGCCACCGAGGCGACCGAGTAGTAGACATCCTCGGCGTACTCGGGGAAGACCGGGTAGTCGGCGGTCGGCTTCGCGGCCGCCCCAGCCAGCTCCTCCTGCGCGGTGCACAGCACGGCGATGAACGGCTTGGCCGCCTCCAGGCCTTCGGCCACCACGGTTTCCGTCGGCGCCTGGGCGCCGCCCTCGACGAGCTCGATGACCTTCTCGGTGGCCTCGGCCTCGACCATCATGATGGCGACGTCATCGTCGACCTTGCGGCCGGCCACCACCATGTCGAACACAGCCCGCTCGAGCTGCTCGACGGTGGGGAAGGCGACCCAGGTGCCGTCGATCAGGGCGACGCGTACCCCGCCGACGGGGCCGGAGAACGGCAGGCCGGAGATCTGGGTGGACGCCGAGGCGGCGTTGATCGCCACCACGTCGTACAGGTCGTTGGGGTCCAGGCTCAGGATCGTCACGACGACCTGGATCTCGTTGCGCAGTCCGGACACGAACGACGGGCGCAGCGGCCGGTCGATGAGGCGGCAGGTCAGGATCGCGTCGGTGGAGGGCCGGCCCTCGCGGCGGAAGAACGAGCCGGGGATGCGCCCGGCGGCATACATCCGCTCCTCGACGTCGATGGTCAGCGGGAAGAAGTCGAAGTGCTCCTTCGGGCTCTTGCTGGCGGTGGTCGCCGACAGCAGCATGTTCTCGTCGTCGAGGTAGGCGACGACGGCGCCGGCGGCCTGCTGGGCCAGCCGGCCGGTCTCAAAACGGATGGTGCGGGTGCCGAAGCTCCCGTTGTCGATAACGGCGGTCGACTCGAACACGCCTTCTTCAATTTCAGCGACAGACATAGGTGTCCGTACGGCCTCTCTGGGTATTCAGCTTTTTCGCGTCGTCACGCTTTAACCCGAGAGCTTCCTACGAGAGGAAAAAGTCTGGATGCGGCCGCGGCCGTCGATCGAAGCGGCCGACCTGCTCCAGATCCGGAGAGCCCGGCAGCCACTACCGAAGACCGCCCGATACAGACTGGGCTGCTCCCGTCATGACACGCTGGAACGGCACACGCGGATCTGCGCGGCCGCACCATATTCGCTCGGGCCGAACCGGCCCAGAACGCTCTCACTCTACACGGACGGACCTAGCGGTCAGTAGACCGCGGTCAGCGGCGCAGGCCCAGGCGCTCGACCAGCGAGCGGTACCGCTCGACGTCGATCTGGGCGACGTACTTCAGCAGCCGGCGCCGGCGCCCGACCAGCAGCAACAGGCCTCGCCGCGAGTGGTGATCGTGCTTGTGGACCTTGAGGTGCTCGGTGAGGTCGGCGATCCGCTTGGTCAGCAGCGCGACCTGCGCCTCCGGGGAACCCGTGTCGGAGCCGTGCAGGCCGTAGGTGCCCAGGATTTCTTTTTTCTGCTCGGCGGTCAGCGCCACGAAAACATCTCCATCAATCGGTGCCGCGAAAATTCTCGTGCGTGGCCACCGCGGACTGCAGCACACGCCGTATCGGCTGGCGAGTCTATCAGCGGCGGCGACGTCCACCGAAATCGCAGGCCAGCGCCCAGCACTTGACAACCTACAACCATTTGGTTGTACGTTGTGCCGGTGACCGTAGACCAGGAAGATCGGGTGGACGCCCTCTTTCACGCGCTCGCCGACCGCACCCGGCGCGACATCATGCGCCGGACGCTGGCCGGGGAGCACTCGGTTTCCTCGCTCGCCCTGAAATACGACATGAGCTTTGCGGCCGTGCAGAAGCACGTCGTCGTGCTGGAGAAGGCCGGCCTGATCACCAAACGGCGCAGCGGTCGCGAGCAGTTGGCCAGCGGTGACGTGGCGGCGGTGCGGTCGGTCGCCGGCATGCTCACCGAGCTGGAACAGGTGTGGCGGGGCCGTATCGCCCGCATCGACGAACTCATCTCGACCGACCCGAACAAGGAGGACTGACCCATGCCCGTGACCGACGTCAAGCATGACCCGGACGCCCTGACGCTGACCATCACCGCCGACTTCGCCGCCCCGGTGGCCCGGATCTGGCAGGTGTACGCCGACCCGCGGCAACTGGAGCAGGTCTGGGGGCCGCCGTCCCACCCGGCGACCGTGGTGAGCCACAGCCTCACGCCGGGAAGCCGAACGACCTACTTCATGACCGGCCCGGACGGCGAGAAGTACGCCGGCTACTGGGAGATCACCGCCGTCGACGAGCCGAACAGCTTCTCGTTTCTCGACGGGTTCGCCGACCCCGACTTCAACCCGAACCCCGACCTGCCGGTCGCGCAGAACGTCTACACCTTCACCGAGCACAACGGCGGCACGCGCGCGACCTACGTGTGCACCTTCGAATCCGCCGAGGATCTTCAGCGAGTGCTGGACATGGGCGTCGTCGAGGGCTCCACGTCGGCGATCAACCAGATCGACGACCTGGTCGTTTCCTGAAGTCGCGGCAGTTCAGTCCTGCGCCAAGAGCATCGCGCGGGCGCGGTCCGTGTCCTTGCCCATCGCGTCGATCAGCTCCTTGACCGAGTCGAACCTGCGCTGACCGCGGATGCGGGCGACGAAGTCCAGCGCCACGTATTGGCCGTAGAGGTCGGCGGTGGTGTCCAGGACGAAGGCCTCGACGGTGCGCGTGCGGCCGGAGAAGGTCGGGTTGGTGCCCACGGACACCGCGGCCTGGTACCGCTCGCCCGGGACGACGGTGCCGGTCACCGGTCCGTGCCCGAGCAGGGTGAACCAGGCGGCATACACGCCGTCGGCCGGGATCGCCGAATACATCGGCGGCGCCACGTTGGCCGTCGGGAATCCCAGTTCCATGCCCCGCCCCTCGCCGCGGACGACGACGCCCTCGACGCGGTGCGGGCGGCCCAGCGCCTCCATGGCCGCCACCACGTCACCGGCGTCCACGCAGGACCGGATATACGTGGACGAATACGTCACGGTCTCGTTGCTCAGGTGCTCGCTGAGCAGGGACATCGACTCGACCGCGAACCCGAACCGCTCGCCTGCGCGCCGCAGGGTCTCGACGTTCCCGGCCGCCTTCTTGCCGAAGGTGAAGTTCTCCCCCACCACGACCTCGACCACGTGCAGGTGTTCCACCAGGAGCTCGTGGACGTAGCGCTCCGGCGTGAGCTTCATGAAGTCGCTGGTGAACGGCATCACCAGGAAGACGTCGATGCCCAGCTCCTCGACGAGTTCGGCGCGGCGCGTCAGCGTCGTCAGCTGCGCGGGATGACTGCCCGGGTAGACCACTTCCATCGGGTGCGGGTCGAACGTCATCAGCACGGTCGGCACGTTGCGGGCGCGCCCGGCCTTGACGGCATGCGCGATTATCTCCGCGTGGCCCCGGTGCACTCCATCGAACACTCCGATGGTGAGCACGCATCTGCCCCAGTCCGTGGGAATCTCGTCTTGGCCGCGCCACCGCTGCACGACCGCAAGCCTACGGCCCGCCGCCGTCCACCGGGAGATCCGCCGGCGCGAGGGTGTCGAGGAGCACACGATCAGGCTTGGGTTGCCTAAACTTTCTCGTTGTGAGGGCTGACGAAGAGCGTGGCGGTCTCACCGCGGTCGGCCAGGACTATCTCAAGGTCATCTGGAACGCCCAGGAGTGGTCCCGGGAAAAGGTCAGCACCAAGATGCTGGCCGAGAAGATCGGGGTCTCGGCCAGCACGGCCTCGGAGTCGATCCGCAAACTCGCCGAGCAGGGCCTGGTCGATCACGAGAAATACGGCGCGGTGACCCTGACCGAAGCTGGTCGGCGCGCGGCGCTGGCGATGGTGCGCCGACATCGGCTGCTGGAAACGTTCCTGGTCAACGAGCTCGGCTACGGCTGGGACGAGGTGCACGACGAGGCCGAGGTGCTCGAACACGCGGTGTCGGACCGGCTGGTGGCCCGCATCGACGCCAAGCTCGGGTTCCCGCAACGCGACCCGCACGGGGACCCGATCCCGGCCTCGGACGGGCAGGTGCCCACGCCGCCGGCCCGCCAGCTGTGGGCGTGCGGCGACGGTGAGACCGGAACGGTGGCCCGCATCTCCGACGCCGACCCGGAGATGCTGCGCTATTTCGCCGACGTCGGCATCAACCTCGATTCGCGGCTGCGGGTGCTGACCCGCCGGGAATTCGCCGGCATGATCTCGGTGGCGATCGAAGCCGGCGACGGCGCGGAGACGACGGTCGACCTGGGCAGCCCGGCCGCCCGGGCCGTCTGGGTGGTGGGCTAGCGGCGATCGCAAGCGCGGCGAAGCCGGGCGCCGCGGGTCGCCGCCATCGGGCTGACTCTCAGAGCGCCGAACGTGCAGTCATGGCGAAATTTCGCCCGATTTTTCGCCCTGAGAGCACGTTCGACGCCGGCGCCGCCGCGCTCTAGCGTTCGGCGCGCTGGTAAGCGGTGACCACGGCCGCGCCACCCAGCCCGATGTTGTGTTGCAGTGCGGCGCTGACGTTGTCGACCTGACGCTTGTCGGCGGAGCCGCGCAGCTGCCAGGTCAGCTCGGCGCACTGCGCCAGCCCGGTCGCGCCCAGCGGATGACCCTTCGAGATCAGGCCGCCCGACGGGTTGACCACCCAGCGCCCGCCGTAGGTGGTGTCGCCGTTGTCGATCAGCTTGGGCGCCTCGCCCGGACCGCACAGGCCGAGGGCTTCGTACAGCAGCAGCTCGTTGGCCGAGAAGCAGTCGTGCAGCTCGATCACCTGGAAGTCCTCCGGGCCCAGGCCGGACTGGTCGTAGACCTGTTGCGCCGCTTGCACATTCATGTCATAGCCGATCAGGTTCTTGGCGGTCCCGTCGAAGGTCGACGCGAAGTCCGTCGTCATGGCCTGGCCGACGATCTCCACGGCCTGGCCGGCCAGCCCGTGGCGGTCGACGAAGCTCTCCGAGGCCAGGATCGCCGCGCCGGAACCGTCGGACGTCGGCGAGCACTGCAACTTGGTCAGGGGGTCGGAGATCATTCGCGCCGCCAGGATGTCCTCGAGCGTGTAGGACTCCTGGAACTGCGCGAACGGGTTGTTGACGGAGTGCTTGTGGTTCTTGTAACCGATCTTGGCGAAATGCTCTGCGGTGCTGCCGTATTGGCGCATGTGCTCGCGGCCGGCGGCGCCGAACATCCAGGGCGCGACGGGCATCGCGAACTCGTCGATCGCGGCCATTGCCTTGACGTGCTTGCCCATCGGCGATTCGCGGTCCTGGGCGCCGCCGCTCAGCGAGCCGGGCTGCATCTTCTCGAAACCGAGCGCGATGGCGCAGTCGACGATCCCGCCGCGGACGGCCTGGGCCGCCAGGAACAGCGCGGTCGAGCCGGTCGAGCAGTTGTTGTTGACGTTGACGATCGGAATCCCGGTCATGCCCAGCTCGTAGAGCGCCCGCTGCCCGGACGTCGAATCGCCGGCGACGTAGCCGACGTAGCCCTGCTGCACCTCGCGGTAGTCGATCCCCGCGGCGGCCAACGGGCGAGCGCTCGCGCCTGCCGGCATCGACGGCGTCTACGCCGCCTGCGACGCCGCCGGGCGGGTGATCGCGCTGCTGCGCGACGAGGGCTCACGCACCAAGTCGGTGGTTGTGATCAGACCCGCGACGCTCCAGGAATAGGCTGAGGCGCGGATCTCTCCAGCCTGTCGAAGAAGGGGCGCGCTATGTCCAACAAGGTTTACGTCGTCGGCGTCGGCATGACGAAATTCGAGAAGCCCGGCCGCCGCGAAGGCTGGGACTACCCCGACATGGCGCGCGAGTCCGGGACCAACGCCCTGGCCGACGCGGGGATCGACTACCGCGAGGTGCAGCAGGGCTACGTCGGCTACGTCGCCGGCGATTCGACGTCCGGGCAGCGGG